>NZ_JNKU01000028.1 GCF_000702165.1 Sharpea azabuensis DSM 18934 | reverse complement strand
TGGCATCTGGTCCTTCTTTCTTCATATTTTTCCTGGGCTTTTACAGGAATATATCTATCATGCTCCTTGAAATTGCTCCAGGTACGGTATGAATTTCTTTTTATCTCTCGGGAAATGGTGGAAGGACTTCTATGAAGTGCCTTTGCAATCCCGCGTATACTCATGCCCAGAGTGAGAAATTGATAGATGCAGGAACGCTCATTTATGTTAATATGGTTATAGTTCATAGGCTTATCTCCATTCTATGTTTTTTTTGGTCACTCACATAGTAGCATAGATAATTCCTATGAACTTTTCATGTGTTGCACTTGTTATGATAATTTATCTATGCAAAAAAAGCCTGCATAAGCAGACTTAAATAATATAGAACCAGCTCTTATCATCTTCAGGTAACTGGTCACCTTTAATATTGAGTTCCTGATTCTTGATTGAAACTTTCGTATGTGGAGCAACCGACTTTGTAATAAAGGCATTGGAGCCAATGGTGCTGCCCTGGCCGATAACCGTTTCACCGCCAAGAATAGAAGCTCCGGAATAGATTGTGACATCATCTTCAATCGTTGGATGACGTTTCTTGTTTTTGAGTTTCTGGCCACCTCTTAGTGATAATGCCCCAAGGGTTACACCCTGATAAATCTTGACATTCTTACCAATTGTTGTTGTTTCACCAATGACAATACCTGTCCCATGATCAATAAAGAAATATTCACCAATAGTTGCGCCTGGGTGAATATCAATACCCGTCTGGCTATGAGCATGTTCTGTCATGATTCTAGGAATAATAGGAACATTGAGCTTATAGAGTTCATGGGCAATACGATTGACCGTAATGGCATAAAGCCCTGGATAGCAAAGAATAATCTCATTCTTATTGAAGGCAGCGGGATCACCATCAAAGCTTGCCTGCACATCTGTTTCAATAAGTGCTCTGATCTTAGGAATACTTTCAAAGAACTTCTCACAAATACGGCTGGCAAGAATTTCTTCCGTACATTCTGGCTTGTCTTCATTTTCAGGTAATTGTTTTAAAGCTAAAGCAATCTGCTTATTCATATTATAGAAGACATCTTCAATAAGCACTGTTAACTGGCTTGATAAATTATAAAAACGATAACGACGTTCATTAAAGAAACCTGGAAAGATAATCTTAATCAGCTTTGCAAGCATATCTTCTACAATGGCTGTATCTGGCTGAACAAATAGATTCACCTTGTTGATTGTTCGGTCATCTTGATAATCAATGAGAATATCATTGACAATAGCACTGATTTTGTTATCCATAAAATCCCTCTTTTCATTACATACAGTATACTAGAATGTTGTATGATATTCAAATCAGACGATAAAGAAATCACATCTCTACTCATATTGCATTCGCAAGAGTTTCTTGGCAATTGTTTCTAGGAGGATGAGATTATTCTTGCTTTCATCATACTCTTCCTTTGCTCTTTCCATCTTGCGATAGGCACTGGCTTTTAATTGTCTATAGTGGCGGATATTTTCTTCAAATTGTCGATCGTTGTGAGTCGTTTTTATGCCAGTAAAAGGAATATAAGCACTTTTTTCAATAACATGTAAATAATCACGCTCATAGCCTTCATAGGTTTTCTTTGCCTGCTGATAGTGCGTTTTACTGCGATCGATGGCAGCTACAGCTTCATTGCGAATCTGCATATAGTATTTCTCAATAAGTTCTGGATTGAGCTGATCCATTGAATCGATCTGCCCAACAAGGGACTCTACTAATGATTCATTGAACACCTTAATCACCTCGAGGCACTATATTACCACGCATTGTACTTGTATGCAAATACTTCCTAAAAAGAAAAAGAGCAAGCAACATGATAGCTTACTCTTGATAGCCAAGTGCTTTGGCTTGCTGATAATACTTCTTTGCCTCTTCTTGATCCTTGTAAATGCCATAGCCATATTGATAGTAATAAGCAAGCTTATATGTGCCTGCAGGATGATGATTTCTAGCAGCCAGCATGAAATAGCTGCGGGCTGTTTCATAGTTCTGCTCAACAGTCAAGCCTTTTTCATAAAGCATGCCAAGACGATAGGCACATTCCCCGCTTCCCTTTTGTGCTCCTTCATCTAAAAGTTCTTTAGCCTTCGTCTTGCTTTTTTTCACACCATCACCATTCCAGTAACACTCAGCAAGACTGACATAGCTTTCTAAATCGCCTGCTTCTACCTTCTTCATTAATTCCTTGATATTCATCTTTTTAAAAAGTGGGACAAATGCCCCACTATTGCCTTTCTCAATTATTTCTTCCAGTTTTCAATAGCTTTTAAAGCCTGATCTAAAGCTTTCTTGCCATCCATCATACCATAAGTACGCATATCAATTAATTCAACAGGAATACTATTCTCTGTCTGTGTCTTAACCTGATTCATTAAATAACGTACCTGTGGTCCAACGAGGATGCAGTCAATCTGTTTTTCAGCATATTCTTTTCTTACTGTTGTTTCAGAAACTGCCCAGATATTGGCTTCCAAACCTCTTTTCTTAGCTTCGTCCTGCATATGTAGGACAAGTAAACTTGTCGACATACCCGCTGAACATGTTAACATAATGTTGATCATATACAAACCTCCTCACTTTTACCTATATTAAGGTAAGCGTTTTCTATACATTAATTATAGTTCATCAAAGGCTTGCTTGTTAAGACATATAAGAAAATTCTCAAAATATTACACATTCTTTTTGCCGAAGCTTTTTTCCATCTTCAGATAGAAATCTTCAAAGGTATGTTTGCCCTTTTCTATTTCTGTATTCATGCGACTGACATAAATACCTAGCTTACTCACCTTATCAACATTCTCTTCAAGCTGGTCACTTAGATGCAATTCATCTAATTGATGGAATGCTGATTCAGGGTCCCTAAAGCCCCTTAAGAAAATAAGACTGGATAAATTGCGATATTGACTAGGAATGTCATGGCGAGAATAGTAGTCTTCAAGCGCTTTGTTTTCTTCAAAGCGATTGAGTCTTTTCAGCTTATTTTCTGTTTCTTTAATGACAAGATCAATACCATTATTTCTATTCTTAATGACTTCGCATTCTCTTTCATAATGCTCCATCTCTTCTTCATAGCGTTTCATCTTTTGGTGATAGATTTCTAGTTCATGCTGATATTTTGTATCTTGGGTATGATATTGTTCTTGAGATGCATGCTTTTCGATCATTTCCTGTTGTTCAATTTTTTTGAGTTTTAAAAAGACAACTAAGCCTAAAACAATAAGAATGACTAAGCCAAAATAGACAATTGTTGGCAAACTCTTGTGAAAGACAACGACAACAACCAAAGCCACAATTAATGCTATAAGAAGCGCAATCTTCTTTGTCATAAATGTATGCATTGTCATATCCGGCTTAACCGGTGGTTGAGGTGCAACCGTTTTATTTTCTGGAGCTTCAGGTAAATCATATTTTGTATGATTTAGCCGTTCTATTTCTTCCTCCATAATCTTACGCATTGCCCTTAATTCATAGGCATTCTTTTCTAACTCAATCGCCTGATCAAGTTCTTCAATAAATTCCATATTACCTCTCCCTCAAAACATAAATCCTTCGTGTACGAAAGCGTACACATATATTATAGTTGTCCCTAAGAGTCATTGCAACTTCCTAAGCCTTTCCCGATGAATTCCTTATTCCTTTCTTGTTTTAAGATATTTCACCAACAGCTCATAATCATGTTGATTGATACAGTATTTCGAGGAACTAAAGATTTCACGATCAAGCTCTTCTAGTGATATCCAGAAAGCTTTTTCTAGTTCTTCTTGCTGGATGGTGATTTGTGGTTCTGTCTTAAGTTCAACAACATAGACATGGGCAAATTCACGGTCTTTAAAAAGAGCATCATGAAAGCTTTTATCATAATGTATTCTATAAACCCCTAATGGAATGAAGTCGCTACTTGTTAGCTTTAACCCAAGTTCTTCCTCTACTTCTCTTAAAGCACCTTGAAGTAATGTATCACCAGCTGACAGATGACCGGCAGATGAGATATCATAATAGCCTGGATAGCTATCTTTTTGAAATGAACGTTGCTGGATCAGCACTTCGTTTTGACAAAGCAGCCAGATATGGACTGTTTTGTGCCATAAGCCAAGTCTATGTGCTTCTTCTCTTGTCACTTTTCTCTTTAAGCTATGACCATTTTCATCATATTCATCAAAATATTCCATATTTTACTCCTTATCAATAACGTAACTTAAGCTGAGAGAAATAGACGGTTGTATCATAACCAAGATATTCTAAATAGGCTCTCATGCCCGCTGGTGCTAAATCGACATGATTCTTGGGTGCTACAGTGATTGAAAGCAGCGGCAACTTACCTACATATATCTGGATATAGGGCAACAGGAATCCATCTTTCTCACGAAAAGATAATGATTGCTTTGATGGATTTTCAAAGGCGATACGATATTCCTGTTCACTCTTAAACTCATTCTGTTTAAAGAAGATGGCTAAACGGCTTATATCTTGTTGAAATCGTGTTGTTAGTTCTTGAAAAGCTTCCGTATTCTGTGATTTGATTTCTTCCTCAATAATATCCTTGAAGGTAATATTGAGTTCATCAGGTATTTTCACAAAAAGTAAGTTTCTTAAGATCTTAAGCTGATAAGCCTTGTCATAGATAATATGTCCATGGAGTGTGATAGGATGATTTTCTTTAATTGCGTCAAGTAGCTTCTTGCCATCAAAGGCCATATTATAGCCAGTTTTATCCCCAAACTCTGCCCACAATGTTAAGGAATCAGGATCTGTAGAGAAGGAAAGAACATAGATATTTCTTTGTGTGAATTCTTCCATTGTCTCGATAATGGAGAGTCTTAAAAGATGGCGATACTCAGCGTTCTCAACTTCACTAATGACCATTTCTACAAGTTCAAGAATATAGGCAAGTTCATTGGTGTCATTAAGAAAACTGCTCTTTGTGGCAAAGAAGATTCCGCTTTTCAAGATACCCTGTACACTTTTACAGCTTGTATAATGATATAATACTTCATCATGATCAATACCTTTAAATTTCATCAAATCATGCATTTCTCTCACCTCTTCTAAACTTATTATAGGACAAAAAAAGAATGGGATAAACTCCCATTCTTGATTGATTATTTTGCGATGATCACACGTTCATTAACGTCTTCACCTTGTTTTTCGCCAGCTTCAGCTTCAATCTTACCAAATGGCATCTGGGCAACAAGTGTCCAGTTTTCTGGTAAATCGAATAATGTTCTTACAGCATCATCAATCACTGGATTGTAATGCTGGATATTTGCACCTAAGCCAGCTTCAGTGAAACGATTCCATAATGTGAACTGAAGCATACCATTGGACTGCTGTGCCCAGACTGGAAAGTTAGCAGCATATAATGGGAAGGCATCCTGTAATCCCTTAACAACATTCTCATCGATGAAATAAAGGACTGTACCATAAGCAGCCTTGAAGCCATCAATTTTTTCTCTTGCGACTTTGCCTTCAAAAGCATCATAGATCTTATCCCAGAGTTCATCCTGTTTAGCACCTGTTGCTAAAACGACTCTTTGTGATCTCATATTAAATGCATCAGGGACAAGTTCAACAGTATCTTTAACGATTGCTTCTACTTCTTCCTGTTTTAAATCAATATTCTTAGATAAAGCATAAATTGTTCTTCTTTTCTTTAACACATCTGTAATCATATTTGTTACACCTCTTTCTTGATTCCATTAAAACATAGAACATTTATCCATGCAACAATAATGCTTACAAATTTAAATTCCATATCCTAAATAATCCTATGACAAGATTTCTCAAAGACAAATAGTACTTAGATATGCGTCACTTCTTCTTTTAATCTTATAAAGTCATGAAAGAGCTGTTTAAATGTCTAATTATGCATATTGATGATATTTTTGAAAATACGTAAAATCTTAAACATCTACACCACTAAGATTTTCTAATTCCTCAACAATAGAGCAATGATCAGGAAGAGTCTTTATTCTGCTATGACTTTTTTCATATAGAATTTGTTGCTATATAAGCTTAATCAATTTTTTCTATTAACGCATCTGTTCCAGGTCTTCTAAACTATTTGTTTTATATCATTTGATTCTAAAACATCAAATATATTGAGAGTAGAAGACGATTGTGTATGTTTGATAATCCTTTTTTAGCTTTCTCGTTCTCTACCTACTCATTATGTAGCTCTTGATCTTTTAATATACGATGTACATGTTCTTGAAGGACAGGCACAACATCTTCTTTAAACCATGGGTTCATCTTCTGCCAACGGAAGTTAAGCGGACTAGGATGGACAATGGGAAAATAGTCTGGTAAATAGTCTTCATAGCTTCTGACTGTCTCAGTGAGATTCTTTTTGGCCTTCTTGCCTAAATAATGCTTAATCGCATAACTGCCTACAAGAACGACTAGTTGTACCTGATCCATCAGTTCACGAATCTGAACATGGTATTCGCTCATGAAAGGACGTGGTGGCAAGTCCCCTGTCTTGCCTTTTCCTGGATAATAGAAATCCATTGGTAGAATGCCTATCTGCTTGGAATAGAATGTTTCTCGATCAATGCCTAGCCATTCCATCAAAGTGATGCCTGATTGGTCATTGAAAGGGATGAGGCTTTCTTCCACCTTTCTGCCTGGTGCCTGACCAATGATTAAGATCTTGGCTTCCTTGTTCACTTGGAGAATGGGCGGAATGCCTTTTTCTGTATATTGTGCATTACGCGGATCATTCTTTACTTCTGTAATGATTTCTCCTAAATTCATATAATCAACTCCAGAACTATTTTATCATATTCAATATTGTTATAACAAAAAAAACAGCTGAATTTAATCAGCTGCTTTCTTTCCAATATGTAATAAACCTTTGAGACCTCGAACAATCACCTGAAAAAAGCTGAGTGATTTAAACATGCGGTCTTCACTTACATACTTTCTCATAGCTCGTAAGAGTTCTTTATTTTTGCGAGCAGAGAATGAATAGTGGCCATTTCTCTTTGTAAAAATGACAAAGCGATCAATCCATTTATTAAATAATACCCCGGCTGAAATATAGTCTATTTCTTCCCAAGGAATCTGGATATAGTCTTCAACATTACGGTCATTATAATATTCAAAGGCTTTATCACCAATCATAATCTTACCAACAGAATTCAAGCCAAGAAAACTGCTTGCCTTCACCACATAATCGACTTTCGTATTCTGTGATTGTGCCATAGATACTCCTTTCTATTACATGAAGCCAAGTACTCTACCGATAATACCTACAGCGAATAATGCTAAGATAATAACGATTGGAGATACTTTGTTCTTTAATAACTTACAGCATAATAATGTTAATAATAATGCTGCTAAGCCAGGAATTAACTGGTCTAAGTTACCCTGTAATGTTGTAACCTTAACTTTGTCAAGACCTGTAGCACCAAGACTTGCATACTGAGAAAGTGCCTGCTTGATACCTGCTGTACCTGATGGTATTTTTGCCCAATCAATGTAAGCACCAGGCTGCTGTGTAACTTTTGATACAACTGGTGTAAATGAGATTGAAACCCAGCGTTGTACTAAGGCACCAATGATGAACATACCAAGGATTGATGCACCTGAAGTGATCTTTCCAAGTAAACCACCAGATAAGTCCTTAGTGATTTCTGTACCAACTTTGTAACCAAATTCCTGAGTGTACCATAAGAATGCAAAACGAATAATATTCCATAGTACGAAGAATAAGATAGGACCAACAATTGATCCACTTAATGCCATAGATGCACCTAAGGCACCTAAGATAGGACGGGCAGTGAACCAGAATACTGGGTCACCAACACCAGCAAGTGGACCCATCATACCAACCTTAACACCGTTGATTGCAGTGTCATCGATTGGAGCACCATTAGCTCTTTCTTCTTCAAGGGCTAATGTAACACCCATAACTGGTGCTGATACATATGGATGTGTATTATAGAATTCAAGGTGTCTCTTTAAAGCGGCAACCTGATCTTCTTTTTTAGGATATAATCTCTTGATTGCTGGGATGATTGAATAGCACCAACCACCATTCTGCATTCTTTCATAGTTCCATGAACCCTGAAGGAACTGATGACGCCAAGCAACAGAGAAACGGTCATGTTTAGTTAACTGAATTTTGTCTGCCATTTGTCTTTCCTCCCTCATTATTCATAGTCATTCAAGATGTCGCCAAGAGGATCGCCTGATCCACCATTGCCTCCACCTGAGTTCTTAGCAGATTCCTTAAGTCCAAGATAGATTAAGGCAAGAGATACACCAATAACACCTAAAGCAATTAATGTTAACTCTTTGATAGCAGCTAATACGAAACCAATAGCGAAGAATGGCCATACTTCCTTAGTAGCCATCATATTAATAACCATTGCATAACCGACAGCGGCAACCATGCCACCACCAACAGCCATACCACCTGATAACCAGGCAGGCATAGCATTTAATGCACTTGTAACGGCCTTAGCAGGAATAACGCAAAGTGCAGCAGCAGGGATTGCGATACGAACACCCTGTAAGCAAATTGCAGCAATCTGCCAGAATTCAACAACTTTGAAGTTTGCATCTTCAGCAGCTTTATCCATGAAATGAACCATAGGAATAGCGATTGTACGACAAAGCATAGTTAAGAATAATCCGGCAACAGAAAGTGGAACGGCTACAGCGATAGATGTATTGATAGCTTTAGTAGCATCAGTAGTACCACCTTGTAAACCTAATACCATGATAATTGCTGAGGCAACTGATGCTAAAGCAGCATCTGGTGCTACGGCTGCACCAACGTTTGCCCAGCCAAGAGCCATCATCTGTAAAGAACCACCAAGCATGATTCCTTCTGTTGGATGGCCAGTAACTAAACCGATTAATGTACAAGCAACTAGAGGCTGATGGAACTGCCATTCATCAAGAATACCTTCCATACCAGCGAAGAATGCTACGACAATAACCAGCACGATAGAAATAGCTGACATTGACTTTTTCCTCCCAATATTATAAGCCTAAGCCTTCTTTAGCTTTTTTCATGATTTCATCAAAATTCTCTTCAGAATCTGCAGGGACTTTCTTGACAACAATCTTAACCCCTAACTTCTGAAGTTTTTCAAATGTTTCTACATCATCCTTACCCATAGATACGGCTTTAGTACATACAACCTTGCCTTCACTATGAGCCATTGAACCTAAGTTCAATTCCTTGATTGAAACGCCACCTTCGATTGCTCTTAAAGCATCCTGAGGTGTTTCGAATAATAACATTGCTCTTGTATTACCAAAACGAGGATCCTTGTCGACCTTAATCATCTTATCGATTGTAGTAACGTTAGCTTTAACTCCTGGTGGAGCTGCCTGTTCAATCATCTGTTTTCTTAATGCATCATGAGCTACATTATCGCTGACTGCGATAATTCTGTTTGGATTAGTAGTCTTCGTCCAAGTTGTAGCAACCTGACCATGTAAAAGACGTGTATCAATACGTGCTAAAACGTATTTGATCTTACCATCACCAATAACTGTTCCTTCAGGAATAGCACCTTTAGGCATAGAATCAGCAGGTTCTGCCTTCTTTTCTTCGCCTTCAATCTTGATTGTTTCAGGTAAAACTTTAACGCCGTCTTTTGCTACGCCGGCAACTTTAGCGACGATTTCGTGTGAAGATTCGCTAGAAAAACGAGCTGCGTATGCTTCAAGAAGCATTGGCAAGTTAAGACCTGTCATGATTGCCCAATGATCTTCATGACCATTTAATAAGCTTGAAGCCTGGTTAAATGGTGTACCACTCCACAAATCACACATGAAGATAATTTCCTTGTCGTCATCAAAAGAAGCAATTGCATCAAGCATTTTCTTTTTAATGTCTTCAGGGCCTTCACTTGGCATTAGGGTAACAGGAGCAACATTAGCTTGTTCACCAAAAATCATCTTACCAGACTGGTAAATTCCTTTAGCGAACTCACCATGGCTGGCTATGATAATTCCTACCATAATTAGTATTTCCTCCCAATAAGTTTTATTGAAAGCATTCTCGTCAGAAGCTTTCAAAATCATTGCACATGAATTCACGCACTTATATTATAGTACGTATTCAATAATTTTGAAATAACATTTGTCCTTTTTACAAAATATTAATAATAGACAGCATACTTATTTAACGTTTTATCATGCATTTATCATCATTTTTTATATTAACCAAGAATTGTAAACGGTTATTCTTTTTTAACACAATTTTTATATTTAAAGCATATTATATTATTTATTCTATATTTTTTTACCGCAATATCTCAATTTTAACAATATCCCATTAAAAAAGAGTTCCCAAGAACTCTACTTTCCCAATGTTAGTAAAAACATATACATGACAATGACCCATATCGCAAAAATCATGCGTTTAGGAATGGTAATACTGTCAGCTAACTTCTTATTCATATAATCAATTACATAGGGATTGAAATCTAAGCCTACAAGAATAAACATGATGCCAATTCCAAACTGTCTGATATTGCCATTAATAATAGTAAATAAACCAAATAATCCAAAGGCAATCAGCACAATAGATATGACAAGCTGCACATAACGATTAATCTTTTCCATAATCCTCTCCTTTTCTTTATTTTATTGAAGAAATTCCATTGAAGCAATAAAAAACGAGCTTAGCTCGTTTTAAATCATTATTTCCAATATCCTAGCTTTTGCCCTAGTTCATAAACACCATAGGCCTGGGCTGTATACCCTAAGCTATTTAAATGTGTATTATCTTTTTCTACATGTCGTAATTTTTCAGAAATAAGTCCCTGATGAGCACGTTCAATATCTTCTTCATCAAATGGGATGCCATTGATAGCTAGACCGCGCTTAATAAGATATTGTCTGCCCTTCAATAAGTGTTCACCAAAAGCTTCTTCAAGTGCTTCTTCATACCATGTATCCTCTAAACCAATTGCTTCATCCGTATAGCCCCATATCTGATCAGAATCATTTGGATCATCTGTAGAACTAATGATGATATAGCGATCCGTATTGGCATTAGCAATTATTGTCTTATATTGATTAATAAGGGTATCAATATCCTTATCCCAGCCGCCATTATCGCCCATCTCAATAATCAGGATATCATTGGACTGGTCCCCTTTTTTTAGTGAACGATTCATGATTTCCTCACTCGTTTCTCCACCAACACCATAGTTATTTGTTTTCATCCCAGTCAGTTTTGCAAGAACTGATGGATAGCTAACACCATCACCATTGACGCCCTCAGTCATTGAATCACCCCAGGCATTGATTTCTGTTTTCGTATTGATAGCTTTGACTTCTGTGGCAATTGATGTTGAGGCTTTGACAAACTGAGGTACAGAATTGGTAGATGAGAAGGCAAGAAGAGGAATGATGGCTAACTTAACAATTGTTGATGGATTCATGGCATTTTCTCCTATAAGCTGATATGCAAACGAGACACTAATATCAAAAACGAGTATATTCTAAAAGGGGAAAGAAGAAAAATCAAATACTTATTTGTTTAATAAATGATGTTTTGTAAGCATGCAAGTAACAGTTTAAAAAGTTTTGTGAACTTTTTGTGAATAAATCTAAAATATGACCTATTTAAGATAGTTTTTTACATATTTCACAAAATATTCACATAAAGAAAAAGTCCTCAAACAGGACTTCTCCTAGATATTCATGGAATGAGGACCCTTATGTAAACTTAGTGGCGTTAAATTCAGACTCTTGCGATAAGTACGAATGAGCGTTTCCATCACACGACGATTCTCATCCCCGCTCAGCTCAAGTACCTTTAATACCATACCTTCACTTTCAATAAGCGATAAGCCAAAACGTGAAGTTGTTGTGAGGTCATCAAGAATCTGACAAAAAGTTTCTGTTTTTTCAGCATAAAATCTTCATCAACAATAGTGACGGAGTTAAAGTTTGTATAGCCTTCAAAATAGCTGAATGACTTCGTGGCATCAAAGCGTGGATTAAACAAAAGATAATCATTCAACAATAAATATCATTGATAATAACAGTTATCTTTCATCCTTCTTGTCAGACGTTCATTAGCTGAATAAATCACCATACATCTTTTGAATGAGGATATTCATTTATCTCATAATCACTATGTACCTTTTCTTTGGCAAGTGTTGATTTAGTGATGAAATCATCATATGTCAGGATATCCTCTATGCTTGCATCATGATAAAGCAATGTGATCTTATAGCCATTAATCTCTTTTGTGCTAGTGAAACATATACTACAACCTCAGCCGACACCTTGGACCGCACTTATGTTACCATCACTGATTTTAAAGTATACTGGGATTGACTGCCTGCAAGTTCTCCCGGTGAGCATTCACTCATTCTTTTTCCCTCGCAGCCTCTTGACTTACTGTCTTTTTTACGTATACCTTTCGGACTTCGGTTTGACAAGCAACCTTATTCATCATTTAGCCTGATCAAGCTTCTGTGCGTACACATAAGCAATCGCTAGCCTGGCATTAACTGCCTGTAGTCATCCTGACAAAGACTGAATTCTTGCCATGTCTACTTACCATGAAAAAAATTCTAGGATCACTTTTTTAATGGGATGTCGGGCTAAAGAAATGAATGATGGCATCAATAGCTTCATCCATGTATTTGGGATTGGAGAAAGGATGGTCAGCATTCTCTACTTCCAAAAGCTCGATGACATTGTTTTCTGAAAAAGCACGGGTCACAGCAATTGGAACCATGGTATCCTTTGTGCCATGAATCATCAATATATCATCCGCATACTCAAGATAATCATACTGACTGATATCATGACTCTTTAAATCATCAAAGAATGCCTGATCAAGCTTGATCTTGCGATCATAGCCACGGATAACATCCTTGCCTTTAGCTAACTTTGACCATTCACTTTCGTCGATATCCTGAGTCAAAGAATCATACATCTTGATAGCAGGACATCTTAGAGCTATCTTCTTATAACAGCCTCCTTCTTCATGAAGCATTCTTAAAAGCACATAGGCCCCAAAGCTTGACGCATAGTGATAAAGACTAGTAATGCCCATTTCTTCTTCTATGTATGTATTGACAAGTCTAAGATATGTCATGCATTCATCGATAACAAGCTTGTTTCTTGCATCCTGTCCATGGGCAGGCCAGTCAAAGCAAATCACACCATAATGTTTATATTTGCTTGTAATACGCATTGCAAACTTCTCTATTGCCTTATTGTCTTTGTTGCCACCAAAACCATATGTTGCCACAACAATATCCTTAAGATCATGAAGATCCTTGTGATAATAAAGCTTGCAGCGTACACTGAATCCTTCTTTATTAATATCAAAATATTTCTGCATACTCTTACCTTCTTTTTAGCCATCTTAAAACAATTTTCTCTTTGACGCAATGAGGAAGTCTTGAAGCATATAGAAAAAAGATAACCTATCAATAGTGCTTTGAGCACTACTGACAAGTTATCTATAAAAATCCTATGCTTCAACTAAAAGCTTTAGATCATCATCAACATCACCAATACCAGCAATACCAAACTGTTCAACTAATACATTAGCAACATTTGGAGAAAGGAAGGCAGGTAATGTTGGTCCTAAATGAATATTCTTGACACCAAGGTAAAGCAATGCCAATAAAACAATAACAGCTTTCTGTTCATACCATGCAATATTGAAAGCAATTGGTAAATCATTGATATCATCTAAGTTAAAGATCTCTTTAAACTTCAAGGCGATTAAAGCTAGTGAATAAGAATCATTACACTGACCTGCATCAAGAACTCTAGGAATACCGTTGATATCACCTAAGTTTAATTTATTATACTTATATTTAGCACATCCTGCTGTTAGGATAACTGTATCATGAGGTAATTTTGAAGCAAATTCCGTATAGTAGTTACGGCTCTTCTGACGGCCATCACAGCCTGCCATAACAACAAACTTTCTAATTGCCCCACTCTTAACAGCTTCAACAACCTGATCAGCCAAGGCAAAGACCTGATTATGAGCAAAGCCACCAACAATCTTACCTGTCTCAATTTCTGTAGGCGCTTCACAGCTCTTAGCCTGCTCGATTAAAGCAGAGAAGTCTTTTGTTTCACCATATGGAGCATCAATATGCTTGCAGCCATCTACACCAGCAGCACCTGTTGTCCATAAACGGTCCTTATAGCTTGCACGAGGTGGAACAACACAGTTTGTCGTCATAAGAATTGGACCATTGAAGCTTTCAAATTCTTCAGTCTGTTTCCACCAGGCATTACCATAGTTACCTGCAAAGTTTTCATATTTCTTAAAGAATGGATAGTAATGTGCTGGAAGCATTTCTGAATGTGTATAAACATCAACACCAGTACCTTGAGTTTGTTCAAGGAGCATTTCTAAGTCCTTTAAGTCATGACCTGAAACAAGGATACCAGGATTCTTTCTTACCCCAATATCAACTTCAGTGATTTCTGGATGACCATAAGCACTTGTATTTGCTTCATCTAATAAAGCCATGCCATCAACACCATACTTACCTGTTTCAAGTGTTAAAGCTACTAAATCATCAACAGTTAATGAATCATCTAAAGTCTTTGCAAGAGCTTCCTGAATGAATGTATCAACTTCTTCATTATCCTTTAATAAAGCATTGGCATGCTTGCTGTAAGCAGCTAAGCCCTTAAGACCATAGGTAATAAGCTCTCTTAAGCTTCTGATATCTTCATTTTCAGTTGCAAGAACTCCAACTTCTTTAGCTCTTGTATCATAATCTGTGATTTCTTCACCAGCAGCCTTGACAAGTGCATCCTTGTCTTCTACTTGTGCATATAAATCTTTCTTGACTTCAAGAGTCTTCTTGATTCTACCTTTGATAACATCATCATCAAAGTTAGCATTTGTGATTGTTGTGAAAAGGTTGACAGTTACAAGATGGTTGACTTCCTGATCAACTTTCTTTCCTTCTTTTCTTAACTGTGTAGTAACAGCAGATAAGCCCTTTGTCACATAAATTAATAAATCCTGCATGATTGCAGTTGTAGCCTTCTTGCCACATACACCCTGAATAGTACAGCCAGTATTACGTGCTGTTTCCTGGCATTGATAACAGAACATTTTGTTTTCCATTGTTTTATAACCTCCGACACGGCTTACTTTATCATTTCCTACTATATTAATATGTTGTAATAACAACATATTAATATTTAAATTCTCATAATTTGATATAGTAATCTTATTGGGGATAAGCATTATGGAGTGTCCTTATTGTCACCAAGAAACATCTTAATCCCATCATAACGACTCAAGAATAAATCTAGTTAGACTTACCAGTCAAATTCAGATTATCGTACCCCATACCTATCATTGTAGGACATGCAAGATCATCATCAGGAAATACCATAAACCTGCTGACAAGGTTTATGAAACGCAGGAACGTCTTGATGTGTTTCTAAGACAAACAAATAATCAAAAAAAGATAACTCCAGAACACAAGTGTATAGTTGTGTTCTGGAGTTATCTTTTTGCATATCCAATTTATTTATAACTAAGGCGTGCTTTGAAATAATTTGCTAATGCGCTATCTGTACAATATATAAAACAGCCTTTTTGTCCCCTTGTTAATAATGTGCGATAAGTATTCTTAATAATATGATCAGCTCTTTTTAACGCTTCTTCTGGTTGTTCTTTATAAAGCTTCTTAATCCCAAATAATGATTTATCTGTTTTAGCACGTTTTGTAAAATCAGTAATGATATGTCCATTTTCATAGCGCATATCATCCCCAATAATAACGCCGACATAATCAAATTCCAATCCCTGGCATGTATGAATACAGCCTACTTCATTTACCGAATCTTTATCTATTGCCCATGTAGAAGTGGAGCCTAAATTCCACGACATCCCAAAATCAAATTCCGGTATTTCTATATCATGCACTGAACTATCAGCTTTTCCATCTTTAAGCCAGTTCCAGCAGTATCCAGCAAGCATTCTTGCTTTATTATTATCATTGTGCTTTAAAACTTCTTGATAAACCTCATTAGGATCATCATAAACTCTAACATCATAATCTAAATCAAAGACATCATTTGCGGTAGGCTGTACCTCCAAGACATCATCAATCCAGTTTAAATAACCATCGCTACCATTGCATCGAAACTGTGATGCAAGTGTATATTCATAAACACTTGTATGATAGAAATGAGCCCATTTTTTAATTTCATCCGTCGAGCCAATATCCTTTAAAGTAACTTGCTGGTGATCATCAACAAAAAAGACAGAAAGCTTAGCAGCATTAATAAGTTCTTTAACCTGATTTTCACCTTTATTAGAAAACATACCACTCTTAGCATTTAATCGATGGGCTTCATCAATAAACAAACTATCAAAGAAATTAGCAGGAGTGTCAATAAACGAACCTGAACCCTTGAATAAGTTATCTATTGTTGCTTTACGATAATTACCTTCTTGTAGCTTTTCGCTATATACACTACGGGGTGCTTGATTCTTTGTGACATACATACTATTGCTTGCAAGTTCACCCATTGTTTTCGCCAGCAAATTAATAGCTAAAACAGATTTGCCTGTGCCAGGTCCACCATGAATGATGACTGTTCGTTTTTTATTATCATTGAGCTTTGCAAGAGATAAAACTTGTTCGAAGATAACCTTCTGTTCATCTATCAACTTAAATTCTTCTTTACCAGCTAATAGATTAACCATCGTATCTTGCAAAGACTTTGATGGCTTAATGCGACCAAATTCTATTTCATAAAGTGTTTTATTGTTTGCTTTCTTTATATATTTCGTAATATATTCTCTAAGTTTTAATGCATCACCTCTCATAAAGACAGGTGCTTTTCTTGTATAGTAAGAATAAATACGATCAAGCAATGGATCATTTTCTGATCTTACGTAATTATGAAGATAAGTACATGGCTCTAAGTCAATATGATATTTTCTTACATCTTCATTGTAATCCTGAATCATAGAAACATATGACCATGCCTGATATGAAGGATGCGTTGTTTCTCTTAAAGAGCCACCTAAAGCAGTTCTCACAAGGCCATTCTTATCCGTCACCCTTTGGGCACTTTGCCATTGCTTCAATTCAATTACTACAGCATTCTCTTCACCATTTTCACCTTCACCAGCAACAATGAAGTCAACTCTTTTATTTGAATTTGGAATACGATACTCTATTGCAACATCAACATCATCAGGAATGCTATCCGAATCCATCACCTTGTACATATATTGCATACTGTTTGCCCATGAACGATATTCCGCTTCTCCTGTATGTCGATGCATTTTTTCAATCATCATATTGTTGATTTTCTCTTCAATACAATCATTGAAAACATCTGCAACAAACTGTTTCTTACTCTCTTTATAAATAATCATAACTTATCGTACTTAGTAGCTACTCCTCTAGCTTTCTCTACTGGATACTTCTCTTCATTCTTCTTCATTTTCATCTTAATAATATCATCAGCTCTTACACCAATCTTGTCACACATCTGAAAACAATAAATAAGAACATCAGCTAGTTCTTCCTTAACACCCTGTTCATCACCATCATATCCCCATTGATAATGTTCTAGCAGTTCAGCTGCTTCTATAGATATAGACATAGCAAGCTTCTCTGGCTGGTGATACTGATCCCAGTCTCTATAACTCACAAATTTATTTACTAATGCTTGTATTTCATCCATTACATTTCCCTCCAAAAAGCCATTCTAAGTATAACATAAGAAAGAGAATGAAGAGTCACTTTCTTCATTCCCATCATCATTATACTTACAATTATAATTACACTTTATAAAACATTATATAAGACATAATAGTAAGGTTACGGTTTAGTTCAGTCCAAAATAACACAACTCTAAAACTTGAAGATTGTCATCAATGGAACTTATGGAGTTTTAGTTCAGTCCAAAATAACACAACTCTAAAACGTAAATACGAGTTTCGTCAGGTGTTACCTCGTTTTAGTTCAATCCAAAATAACACAACTCTAAAACTATAAGCTTGCGTCATTGTTAGTAATAGATGTTTTAGTTCAGTCCAAAATAACACAACTCTAAAACTCTGCCTTTCGCTTTTGTATATTCCGCTCTGTTTTAGTTCAGTCCAAAATAACACAACTCTAAAACAATGGAATAAGAACGGTTGCTAT
This sequence comes from Sharpea azabuensis DSM 18934, assembly GCF_000702165.1. GTDB lineage: Bacteria > Bacillota_I > Bacilli_A > Erysipelotrichales > Coprobacillaceae > Sharpea > Sharpea azabuensis. The sequence continues at coordinate 19,480 of NZ_JNKU01000028.1, read as the reverse complement.
GTCCAATGGTTTTAGTTCAGTCCAAAATAACACAACTCTAAAACATACAATACTACTTCATTTGTTAGAAGTCAGTTTTAGTTCAGTCCAAAATAACACAACTCTAAAACTAGTCAACAATCTCTCCCAATGTAGGCATAGTTTTAGTTCAGCCCAAAATAACACAACTCTAAAACTCAGTTGGTGGTTCTGCAAGAAATGTCTGCGTTTTAGTTCAGTCCAAAATAACACAACTCTAAAACTTTCCATCAGCTTCCTATTCAGCGTGTTGAGTTTTAGTTCAGTCCAAAATAACACAACTCTAAAACGCTCTTTCATGAACCACGACACCTCTGATAGTTTTAGTTCAGTCCAAAATAACACAACTCTAAAACTTGTCTTGCCAGTCATAAAAAATTACATCTGTTTTAGTTCAGTCCAAAATAACACAACTCTAAAACGCACTTTTAATTGAGTGCTGTTTCGTTGATGTTTTAGTTCAGTCCAAAATAACACAACTCTAAAACTTAGACCGTATTCTTTTGCAAGAATCGATTGTTTTAGTTCAGTCCAAAATAACACAACTCTAAAACTCTTGAGTCATCTTCTCTTGACGCTGCCATGTTTTAGTTCAGTCCAAAATAACACAACTCTAAAACTTGATAACTTCATTTGCTAATGTGTCAATAGTTTTAGTTCAGTCCAAAATAACACAACTCTAAAACAATCCAACCGCACCCGCAACATTTCCACCTGTTTTAGTTCAGTCCAAAATAACACAACTCTAAAACGCAAAAACACAAAATATCGCAATTAGAATAGTTTTAGTTCAGTCCAAAATAACACAACTCTAAAACAGTCTTGAAAGCGATGGATCACATGGACATGTTTTAGTTCAGTCCAAAATAACACAACTCTAAAACTTAGAATTTATTAATTAAAAGAGGAAAAAAGTTTTAGTTCAGTCCAAAATAACACAACTCTAAAACCTCAAATTGATGTATTTAGAGTTTTTTCGCCCAACGACAAGCTAGTTATCATGAACTGATTCGTATTTATTCTATCACTTGAAACAGATCTTCATCAATAATATATTTAGTTGCTTCATCAAAGTTACTTAAATAAGATTCGATGAATAAGAGATTTAGATGCTTGTAATTTTTATATTTACAGATTTCTACTATTTGATCATGTTCAAAGTATTCTAGACAATTAGCTATGATTAATACTGAATCAGGAAGTAATTCAGAGATTAATTCAAGATAATTTATGAATGTATTATATAATGGTTCATCCATATCCTTTACAACCTTTAATCCAATAGCTTTCAGATAGTTCTCAACAAGAAGTTCTTGATCATAGTCGAAATCAAGATTATAGTCTTCTAAACTATTTTCTATGATTTGATTAAGAAATTGGATATGTTCTTTGAATTCAATATCTAAATCTCCATCATCAATAATCTTTGACTGTATGTCTGTATAGATAGCTTTTAATAAAGGCTTTGAATTTAGGTCTAATTCAAATGGATTGAGTATGAATAATGATTTAGGTAATATGTTTTTATCTTTGTCATCTAATAATACTATTTCATTGGTTTTATTTTTATCTTTGATTATTGTTGATATTGTTTTCAAAACATGTGAATAGAATTTTGGCTCTTTAATAATGAGTACAGTATTAGAATAGTCATTAAACTCAATACTTTCATCAAGCCCCATAATGTTTAGTTTCATAACACTATTAACCTATTTTCACTATCTTCAGTTTCAGCTTTCTTTTTACCTACAATGTAGTCTATTTGCGAGAACTGTTTTTCTGTAATAACTAATAACTCTACATCACCATCGGGTGGCTTGTGTGCTTCTAATCTTGTTCTTTCTGCTTTAACTATTGAATTATTGAGTGCTAACTTACAATAAACACTTTCTTGCATCATTATAAAACCATCATTTATTAAGAACTTTCTAAACAAAGTATATTCTTTCCTATCTAAATAAGTCTGCATAGGCAAGTCAAAAAACAATATCATTCTCATATATCTATAACTCATAATCAAAAAATTCTATTTCATCAACATCTTTATCCTTTAAAGCCTTAACAACACTCTTAACATATAAACTAATGGCATTAGATACATATTGGTTACTATTACTAATATGAACACGATGATTTAATACATCAATAAGCTTTAGCTTCATAGTCCCATCAAACACCTCATTCATATTTTCATATACTATTCGATCAACTAATGGACGAAATGGTTCCATTAAATCCGATGATAAATTAAATGGATTGAATTCATTTCTATGTTTAATACCTAACTGTGTTAAACATCCCTGGGCAACAACCTCTCTATTAAATTGCGAAAGAATTATTGAATATCCATAATCCAATGCTGCATTAACATCTATCTTTGCATCTCTGGTAAATTGAAGGCCAAACAAACTATTGAAATAAACTTTAGCAGAATGTCCTTCTCTATTTGTTTCGTCATTAAACTTAACATTATCACAATACGAATAAAGCATATCTGCTTTATCTTTGTCTTCAATTTCAAGAAGCTTAGCTTGATTATAGATTTTCTCTTTTATTATTCTTGTCCAGATTAGGGTAGAATATTCTTTATCCCAAGATAACTGTTCTTGAATGCGTTTGGATGAGTTATGACAACCATAGTACGATACAATTTCACCTGCTGGATTACGCTTTTCATCACAGAATACAACCTTTATCTTCCTACTTAGTAATTCATTTACTAAGTAGGAAGTAATAACGGTTGCAGTAGAATTGATAATAATTGTATTAATCTCAGATAAATGAATCTTTTTTATTTCTTCATTTCTTACAATTAAATACCCATTCTTATACGAGAGTTTTGCCTTATGATCAATAACTACTATACGCCAGCTCATAACTTATATTTTTTAGAGAATAAACCTGTAACAGAAGTGGAAATAAAGGTTGTTTTATTGAGGTCAATATTTTTATGTGTAAACCTCCCAATACGATTAGTAAACTTAAAATCATCATACATTATATTTCCATTCATAGGACCTGCATGCATAATAATTAAAATCTGCTTTATAACATCACATTTCTCAACAACATCAATATTCTTAAAGTCCTCAGCTCTATCAAAGAATCTCTTCGCGATTCCTTTATAAGCCGGATATAACGTATCCATCTTTTGTAATAGTTGAAGGTACAAATCAAAAATTTCTTCTTCATCTAAATACTCATAACGCTTTTTTAACATTGCTGCATAGATTTCACTAATTAATTTACAGCTTTGTTCATTGAGTGATAATTGTCTTGCAGTTACGTATTCTGTAGGAGATGTAACGTAGTAAAGACCACCATCAATTTCTATTAGCTGATTTTTGAGTATTTCCTTAACAATTCTTACATCTATCAGATCTTCATGTTCTGGCGAAGCAATATATGAAAGTTGTTCTTCAACTGGGGCATTCTTTAAATGCAATGGAATACTTGTAAGCTTCCTTACATCTATTAGCTTCTTGCCCTTTTTCTTTTTTCCTTCTATTGCGACGATAATAGATTGTACATTTCCGAAGCCGCCATATTTATGAACATCCGCACGATATTTATTTAGAGGTACCGTTGCTGCAGTAATTCCTTTTTCTGAATGAGCATCATTTGGTAATACCGTTACATTGAACAATGTACCAGAATTTTGTTCCAATTTCTTTGTTACATAAACATCTTTATAATAGAAACAAGATTTGATCTTACCAATTTTAGCAGGATCCCACATCACTTCACCTGTATCAATATCAGATTGTAGATGATTCATGCTATTAAGAATGAAGCCATAGTTATTATGATGTTTTACATCTTTCTTATAGTTCTTTTTGTACTGACCATAAATGATTTTTGCATCAAGATGTTCGAAGTTTTGATGCATGAATTGACCAACTATACATGCAATATATGCATCATGCGCATGATGAAAATCATTAATATCACGATTCTTATAGATTTTATATCTTTCTCTAAATTGGTGAGATAATTCTGCTCTTACTGTCACAATATTTGTATTCGTATAATGATCATTAATAATGACTGCAACATTCTTGATGATTTGTCTTGTTTCAACCAATTGTCTATTGATAAAGCGTTCTTTGTCTTTGTCGCTAAAATCTGTTCGAATAAGTGAAAAGAACTTCTTGTTAGACATAAGACCATTTTCATGAAGCATTTGCCAGAATCCAATCATTTTATTTCTTATTTCAAATGGGACTGTTTCGCTATCAAGTTTCCATTGATTTTCCTCCGGTAAGACAAGAACTCTATTATCAAAGCTATCATCCTTTATTAGAGATTGTGGAAGAATGTGATCAATCTGATATGTACTAAGTTTATCAATGTCAAGAGGTTTACCTGAGTACATACTCTTTCCCATCTGTAAGTAATATAGATAAAGTGCATCTGTCTCCATTCTTTTCTTCGCATCTTCTTTTTTCAAGGATTCATAGACTTGCTGATCTTCTTTAGTTTGTAAATTCAAGTTTTCATAAATTTTCTGTAACTTAGCTATTTTTGATTCTTTTCTTACCTTTTCTTGCTCCTCTCTCGCAAATTCAATATAGATATGACTTGGTTCATGTTTCATGAATTTAGTGATTTCCCGAACCACAAGTAGTGCTTGCCATATTCCTCTCTTAATTGCTGGTGAGCCTGCAAGCTTTTTCACCTCATCATATTTGAAAGGTCCTTCAATATCTTGCATATTACTCTCTTCAATGATTTGCTTATAACCAAGCTTTTCATCGTTTATGATTTCCATTAAATTCTTGTTAGAATTCTCCAAAACAAATAAAACTGTTGCTTTAGATCCAAACTCATTATCCGCAGTCATACCAGTTAAGAGTTTTTCTGACAATCTAGACCATCCTGTATAGTTTAATTTCAAGATTTTATCAACTAATAAGTCATCAAGTTGATAGACCTTCTTGAGTCTTCTTTTAAGTATTTTCTTATCTTCAAAAATAGAAATATCATAAATGATCTTTTCAATTAATTGATAATTTGATGCATTAATCTCACCAAATATCTTTGTAAAATCAATCCATGGAGCTAAAGATGTAGAGAATTGTAAATCTTTTTGATAGCCTTCTATTTTCAATTCTTCATTTATATCATAGTACTGATGTGTTACAAGCCAATCCTTCAGTTTTTTATCAGTAATTGTCTTGTTTTTCATAAATAGGTCTGACAATAATTCCTTTTTTGTCTCTACTGCTATAAGCTTACCATTAATACGAATCTTATTAAGTTCATTTAATACCTCAAACTTACTTACAGTAAGAGAGTTCTTTGCCATAACAGGTTCATCAGGAAAGTATGTTCCCGTATTCTTCATACGTTCTATAAAGCCTTCTGCAGTTGCGTCAATATCTACAATTTGGTCATAATTCCATGGCAGTATTCTTTCTTTTTGTTTATCCTCGAATTTCTTGATCCAAGCAAATTCTGAATGTGCATTTAATGGACCAAAATAATATGGGATTCTAAATTCAAGAATGGAGATTAATTTATCTCTATTTTCTTTTAATTGTGGATAATAAACAGACTGATTATCAATAATTTGAATCATTTCATCTTTCTGCATTTGATATGGAATTGATCCATTTGTTCTTGAGTTCTGTTTTAACATGAATTTTTCTAGATCAATACGTTCTAGAATTTCTCTTGCCTCATCAGTATCTACTTTAGCCAATAGTCCTTTAATATATTTATAGAATTCTTCTACAGGTGTATCTTTAGGATATTTGATATAGCCTAAATAGTTATGAAGTTTACGGTTATCTTTTCTAAATACTTCATTATATTTATCAGGTAATTCCTCACGTATTACCTTCTTTAAAACTCTCAAGTCTTTCTTGTGTTCTTCATATCTTTCAACCATTGCAGCTGAAATAGATGGATTATCTGTATGCGTTGCGCCAAGGATTGCTTGTAATTCAACCCAACTATAAATATTATGAAGCATTTCTATAAATTCAATATACTCGCCTAATTCTGACTGCAATTCATCTATTGTACTATCATAATTTGCATTAGAGAACTCTAGTACAATATCTGTATCACCTTTTTTCACTTCTTGAGCAAGAATCATTTTAGATATGTTGAATTTTAAGCCTACTAATGCTTTAGTAAATTCTTTATACGCAGCTTTTTCTTCTTTAGTAGGATTCATTATTTTAAGTAGATCGTCTGCTTTCTTGGATCTTTGATAAATCTTAGATAATACTGCAATCATTGAATTGATATCACTCTCAACGATACGATTATCAAATTCATTAATGGACATAAATTTTTCAATAGCACTATTCAGTCTTTCTTCAATATCGCTATTGTCCATTGTAAAGCTTTGACCTTCATACAAGAAATTTCCACGATATTTCACAATATGATGTAAAGCTAAGTATATTAAGCGAGGATCAGCTTTCTCTTTATTCTCACATAACTCTTTTCTCAAATGATAGATTGTTGGGTACTTATCATAATATGTCTTATCATTAAAATCCTTTTCGATAAAAAGATTATAGTTATCTTTATAATCATTACCTAGATTCTTCTGCTTATCTTCTTCATCTAAGAATGATACATTCAATAAACGAATAAAGAACGTTGGATCAACCTCCATAACCATATCGCCAAGTAAGTCTCTAAGCAATCTTATTCTTTCTCGTCTCTTATTGTATCGTCTTCTTATTGAACGACTTGCACGTCTTGTTGCTGCTGGTTCTGCTGCATCAAATAATCTTGATCCCCACATATGGTGATTTCCCTTTTTCAACAGTTCATAGTGTTCATCCATAACTGCCCAGCCTACAGAATTCGTCCCTATATCTAGTCCTATACTATATCTTATATCCTTATTTTTAGCCATGACCTTGACAACCTCCCTATTTTAGATTATTCTTTAATTGTTCAAAACAATATGTTTTGTTCAGTCCAAAATAACACAACGAGTTAAAATAAAGCTTATGCTTAAATGCCAGCTTTGCTGGTGTCATTTAGATGACTTTACTAAGGTTGCTTCGGCAACCTTTTTAAATGTCTTAAAATATGACTTTGTAAAATGAACATATTGTTCGAAAGACCTTACTATGAAAGTATATCACATATAAATGTAGCCATGAAAGCGTTTTATATACTTGTATGAAAGATTATTGATAATTAATACAAATATGTCTCTTTTAGATAAGAAATTAGTCATTATACGATTAAGATAATTTTATCTACACCTTCATACATTCCTGGTCAGCTTTTTCTTAAGTCTATGTTCTATCATATAAGACTTCCAAAAAAATGTGAACGAAGCACGTTCACATTTAAAGTAAAAAAGAATTGATCCACATATACTGATAAATTCTCTTTAAATGGTCTTTGCATTATAACTTGTTAGTTAAAAAGGCATTTCTAACACTTCTATAATAAATCACTCGTCTTATATATAGAATAACCTTCGTAATAATAACTTTGATCAATACCTTTCATATAGACATCACGATCATTAATCTTATCTGTTAATGCTTGCTTTAAGATGTGTTTGATTTCAATATCTCTAATAGGACTGCGTTCCATAGCTAAAAGATAATCTTCTTTATCTACAAGACTCCAAGCTACAACCTGCCTCAATTCTTTCTTCAAAATCAAATCTAGCCAAATTCTTGTACTTCTGCCATTCCCCTCACGAAATGGGTGAGCAATATTCATTTCAACATATTTTTCGATGATTTCATCATATGTTGATTGAGGCATTTTTTCGATATTTTGTAATGCTGCTTCTAGGTACATGAGTGGCGCAAAGCGAAAATGCCCTTTGGCGATATTGACAGTTCTGATCTTTCCTGCAAATTCATAAATTGTATCAAATAAGTATTTATGTATTTCCACAAGAGAAGTAAAGCTACCAGATTCAAGAGTATCCAAATATCCACTTTCAAAGAGTTCTATAGCTCTTTTCTTACTGATTTTTTCTTCTGCTTTCGCTAATTCTACTGAATCAGTAATTCCCAATTTATTGTCTAGTGCCATCACATTTTCCTTCTATAACTTATCGTACTTAGTCGCTACCCCTTTAGCTTTCTCTACTGGATACTTCTCTTCATTCTTCTTCATTTTCATCTTAATGATATCATCAGCTCTTACACCAATCTTGTCACACATTTGAAAGCAATAAATAAGCACGTCAGCGAGTTCTTCCTTTACACCCTGTTCATCTCCATCATATCCCCATTGATAGTGTTCAAGAAGTTCAGCAGCTTCAATAGATATCGACATAGCTAGCTTTTCAGGTTGGTGATACTGATCCCAGTCTCTGTCATTCACAAATTTATTTACTAATGCTTGTATTTCATCCATTACATGTTCCTCCAAACAAACTACTTTTAGTATATCACATAAGAAAGAAAACAAAGAATTACTTTCTTCTTATTATGTTTTTGTGAAATTGGGTACTCTTTACAATCGTATCAATTGTTTATGTTTTTATATTGTTGAAAGTATATCATACATAGGTAAAACCATGAAAGCGTTTCATAGCGTTATATAAATGTATGGTGATTATTAACACAAATATGTCTCTTTGAAGTAATGAAAAATAGGTCATGATGACCTATTACTTAACTTCTACAATTTTTAAATCTTTATCTGCTTCTTCTTGCTTGCGAATATTTCTTTTGACCATGGCATTTCCACATGCTTTTGTAACTACTAAGCCAGTAAATGCTCCTGCTGCAAAGATACCGCCCAAGACTTTTATTAATGACCCTTTCTGTGCGGTAGTGACAAGCGTATCATAGATTAGCTTCTCCATATATCCACTCCCTTTTTTACGTAATTAAATCATACCAAAAATATACATAGAAAGAAAGCGATTTCGATATAGCTTTTTACTATTGAAAGACAATTTTTACGCCTATATCATTACCTGCAACCTTCTTAACATCCTCTGTAATAGCACTTTCTAGTTTCTTTTCAGCCTTTGTATAGAGGCCTTTTTTAATGGCTCTTTTTTCTTCTTTTTCCTTTAGTTTATCAACAAGCTCTGTTGAGCTTTTGGGATTGGATGGATTGAGAATATTGGCATGACGATCTAGATAAGTGACTTTGCTGGTAGTGTGAGAAAGGGTTGTTACTTTAGGCAATGTCACCGTGACATGCTTACCTGATGCTGTTACTTTGGCTTTCTCTAAGTTAACACCTGCTTTAATTGTTCCACTAAACTTAATGACAAATGATTCTGTTGTAAAAGGAATCTTAATGCCAAAGAGTTCTTGTGTGTTTTCATATTTATCAGCTATTGTATATTCATATTGTTCTGTCGCAAGCTCCTGAATATCACCAAATGATTCTTGTATAGCAGAAGTATCTGGGGTACTGATTTGATTATAGACATAACGTATACCTAGTGCGATAACAATAACAAGCACTAAGATAATAATAATCTTTGTTAGTACGCTACCCTTATTTTTTCTCATAGTCTTCCTCCTGTGAGCACATATTGTAAATAATTGTTGTGAATAATACATGAACTACACTATCAAATATCCCCTATATATGCAAACAAAAAGGCATCCCCTCTGGATACCTATCACTTTTTAAGAAGGAAAGAAATGCCACACCAGTTTGTTTCATGAATGAGAAAACAAGAATTAAAGGAAAGAAATTAAGTATAAGCGAGACATTTCTATCGACTTCCTATGTTCTTATTATACGCAATCAATAACCCTTACGACAATAAAAATCATTCATTCGCTATTTTTTTCACAGGAATACCTATTCTTGTTTCTTTATAAGGAATGGATTCTAAGAGCTCTAACGATGTAATTGTACAGTTAATAGGCAATAGCATTTTAGGCTCTTTTTTGAGAACTGTCTTACGTGACAGGGTGACATGGGGCAAGAATTGTCTGTCATGAAAGGCAATCTTATGTTGATAAAGCTTTTTAACGAGTGATTTTTGCAAAGCATAGAGTTCTTCTGATTGATTTGTTCCAAGATAATAGAGACGACTATTACGATCAGGAAAGCTATCAAGATAATCTAGATTGAAGCTAAAAGGCTCAAAGCTTATTTCATCTCTTATCTCCAATAATTCATCAATCATTGACTCTTCCACTTCACCTAAAAAAGCCATAGTCATATGAATAGAATTCTCAGGAATGGATTTGATTTGTAAGGAATTGTCTTTAAGAATATTGACATTGGTAATGATTTTATTGGTTGCTTCTTGATCGAATGTCAAAGCATAATAGACTCTACGCATGATCCAAGCTCTTAATAATCCAGCTAAATCCCTTACCCACTCTTATGCCTGTATCTTTAAAATGATTACCAGGATTCATTTCTAAGATGCAATGGGTATGTTCTCGAAGATAGGCTTCATATGTTCTTAAGCAATCTCCAACACTTGCCATAGTCTTATTTCTTGCCTTCTCTTCCTTATCGCCCAAGGAAAGATAGACATATTGTGTCTTGATTGGATGGGTTTGTGTGTAGCTTAAGAAGTCTTTAAACCAGACACTTGGTGAAGCCCCCACAATACCGTCATATGCATCTTGATAGCCTGCATAAAGCGCGAAGAGACCAGCTAGTGAATAACCTCCAATAATGACATGGGCATCATGCATGTCATATAACACTTTGATTTCTTCAACAACTTCCTTGACTTCCTGATAAAATACATCCGCCCCACCTTGAAAGTCCTCATTGCCAAATAAAGCTGGCATATACCATGGTGAGAGTTCTTTCTGCCAGTCATTAACCAGTATGCCGACTAGAAGATAATCACTTGTTGTCTTGTTGATTGTTTCGATTTCTTCTTCCATCGCATCCAGATCATGTTCATCAATAGGTTGTATCAATAAATACTTTGCCTGTTTCTTCCCATGAATAAAACACTGTCGATTCTTTATTGTTTCCATTAAACCACCTCTTTATTTTATTGTAATGGAAACATAACATATTACAACAAGAAAAGATGACCTTTCAGTCATCCGTTTCCTGATAATAGAAGACTTCTTCGACATTCTTCCCAAATACATGTGCAATCTCATAGACAAGACGATAGGATGGATTGTATTCCCCTCTTTCAAGCCTGCCAATTGTTTCACGCGATACACCAACAATCTTTGATAAGTCTTCCTGTGTCATGTGATGATCATTTCTTAATGTGATTAATGTTGTCATAAGCCTCATCATGAAACACCTCACAAGACATTTATATCTCTTTTTCCAAGATAAAAGGTGTGCTAACAGCACACCTAGTTTAATAAATCATTATTTTTATGTTCATTGTCAACATAGTCCTTAAAGACTTGATAGGGTTCATCTAAACCAAGAAGACCAATGGCAAGCTCAAGACCAGTAATGACACCCTGTCCCTCAATATAAGCTTCACCTTCTTTTTTTGCGACTTGTTGTTTTAATGTTTCAATAGCTCCAAAAAGAGCAGGGATATTATCTGTAATATCAATGTTTTTCATATACCTCTCACCCTTTCGTGACAACACTATAGCATAGATGGTAAGATATTTCATGCAATATGATTGAAAGGGGAAATTGAGAATGCATTTGAGTGAGAATATGTTGATTGAAGTGATGCTGATTGCTGTTGGGGTTGTGATGTTTATTAGAAACAAGGAAAAAGATAGAAAAGTTGCTCTTTCCTGGGGTGCGCTTGGCTTGTTTGCCGGCGTGATTCTTATCCTAGGACTGTGTGGGATTATCAAGCTATAAAAAAAGCTCTAGATTGCTCTAGAACTATTGTTTGATCTTTTTCTGCTTATCCTCTTTTGGTTCACCAACATGGAGTAAATCCGTTACTTTCCAGATAATAGCCATTATTAAAAAAGCTGCAACCATAAGAATAAGCGTACCAATTGTTTCATAAACACTCATCATAGATCCCTCCTGACTAGAGTCATTTTATCATTGAATGCGTTAAATTGAAACAAAATTATTTATAAGAAAAGGGAAAGTGCATCTTTCCCTTTTTTTCTAGAGATCATCTTCAATTGCTGATGATTTCGCATAAGCTGTTGAACGGGCTTCAAAGAAGTCTGTTTTCACCTGATTGGCATCGGCATAAAGTGATACCCACTTCATGTCAGCAGGCTCTTTTTCATAACCTGGATAAAGTGTTCCAAGTCCTAATGATGAATAACGTAAGTTGCCAAGATATTTAATATAATCTTCAATCATCTTTTCATTAAGACCTTCAATATCATTGCCAATGACATATTTGCCCCAGGCAATCTCCTGTTCAACGCCTTCCTGAATCATGTCCTTAATGATCTTGATATGTGTCTCATCAAACAGATCAGGTTCCTCTTTTCTTAGTTCAACAAGAATATTTCTAAACAACCATAAATGGGTATTTTCATCGCGATTGATATAACGAATTTCCTGTACAGAACCTGGCATTCTGCCATTTCTTCCGAGATTATAGAAGAACATGAAGCCGGAATAGAAATAGATGCCTTCAAGAATATAGTTCGCTATTAAGACACGCAGGAATGTTTCTTTGTCCTGTTTCGTGATGAATTCGTTGTAGAGATTACCAATGAATTCATTTCTCTTTAATAAATGTTCATCCGTCTTCCATTGATAGAGGATATCATTTCTTTCTGTTGGATTACATATCGTATCCAACATATAAGAATAGCTCTGGGAATGGATGCATTCCTGGAAGGTCTGAATGCCTAGACAGAGATTGACTTCATTTGCAGTCACATACTGACTGATATTTGGTAAGTTAGCTGACTGAAGTGAATCGAGATAGACAAGAAATGAAAGAATCTTGTCATATGCAACACGTTCAGCATGTGGTAAGTGTGGATAGTCGGATTTATCCTGGTTTAAGTTAATTTCTTCAGGAATCCAGAAGTTATTCATGGCCTGACGATACCAGTCAGAAACCCATTCATATTTCATATTATTGAAGTCGTTGATATTAGTTGTGTTGAAATTGATAAGACGGCGATTTGCGACACTCGTATCCCCTTCAGGATTGAAGAGTGGCTTACGCATGATTTTATTTTCCATGTTTTTCCTTCTTTCTTATTATGCTGAACATGATTCACATTCTTCAGGATCAAGGGCACGAGAACGTACATAATAGACGGTCTTGACGCCCTCTTCCCAGGCTTGAATATAGAGTCTTAATAACTGGCTCATTTTATATTCATTGGTGATCCAAAAATTGACGGACTGTGACTGGTCAATATGGCGCTGACGGATACCAGCTGCCTTAACCGACCATCTTTGGTCTATAGAATGGGCACTCTTATAGTACCAATAAGTTTCTATAGAAAGCTCTGGCGCAACGCGAGGCAGGATAGCCCCCTTCTTTTCTTCTAAGAAGAAACGATGCATGACTGGATCAAGTCCGGCTGATGTCCCAATCAGAATGGATGTTGAAGATGTTGGTGCAGTTGCGAGAATCCAGGCATTGCGCATTCCTTCATGAGCAGCTTTCTTGAGTTCCTGCCATCTTGGCGATGTGTAGTATCTTCTTGTAAAATACTGCCCATCTTCCCACTCCGATCCTTCAAAATAAGGATATGAGCCTCTTTCCTTGGCAAGACTTGCGGAAGCTTTAATTGCAGCATAGTTGATATCTTCAAAGACCCTGTCAACAAATTCCAAGTGCTCTTCAGATTCCCACTTGATGCCATTCTTGGCCAACATATGATGATAGCCTGATACACCTAGCCCAATCGCACGATAATGCTGATTGGTAATCTTCGCATCAGCAACAGGATAGAAATTCAAGTCAATGACATTATCTAGAGCACGTACAACCGTGCTTGTAATTTCTTCTATTTCTTGACGGTTATTGACATCGATATGACCTAAGCACAATGAAGCAAGATTACAAACGACAAAATCTCCTGGCTTACTTCTTGTGACAATGACTTCTTCTCCATTTTCCAGTTCAACTTTCTCTGAAAGAATTTCGGCTTCAGACATATTCTGAGCAATTTCCGTACAAAGATTAGAACAATAAATCATCCCCTTATGTTTATTAGGATTCATGCGATTGACAGTATCTCTATTGAAGGCAAATGGTGTACCTGTTTCAACTGCTGATTTTAAAATAAGTCTGACAATATCTTTAATTGGTACAACACGTTTAGAGATTGTTGGATCACTGATACATTCATGATATTTTCTTTCCCATTCTTCACCATAGCTATCTTCTAGCGCATAGCCTTTTTTCATCAGCACTTCATGGGGATCAAGAAGATACCAGTTGCCTTCTAAATCATCTCTAGCCTGCTTCCAGAACAAATCTGGATAACATACAGCTGGAAAGACATCATGTGCTTTCATGCGGTCATCGCCATTATTGGTACGAAGCTGCAAGAATTCAGGCAGATCCTTATGCCATACATCAAGATAGACTGCAACAGCACCCTGACGCATGCCTAACTGATCAACAGCAACAGCTGTATCATTGACTAAACGAATCCAGCGAATAACACCACCAGATGCGCCTTCAAAGCCACGAATTGTTCCCCCACGGGCACGTACCTTGCCAAAGTACATGCCCATGCCTCCACCATATTTGGAAACATCAGCAAATTTGGAAACCGCATTATAAATGCCATCCAGGCTATCAGGAACTGTATCAATAAAACAGCTTGAGAGCTGGTGATATGGCTTGCGGGCATTGGATTGGGTTGGTGTTGCCATGGTCACTTTATGAAGTGACATCATGTCATAGAACTTCTTCACCCACATAAGACGATCATGAGGCTCATTCATAGCTAAATGCATGGCAATACCCATATACATTTCCTGAGGTGATTCAATGGCCTTTCGATCATGCGTATGAATGACATAACGCGAAAGCAATAAATCTAAGCCTGAATATCCAAAGAGATCATTACGGCTATGATCTAAAGCCTGTTCTAGCTGATCTATTTCTTCTTTCGTATAGTTTTCAAGGATGTAGGCACCATAGAGTTCTTTTTCTGTCATCATGACAATCTTCTCATAGAAAGAGTGTACATGCATGGCCTTTTCCGTTTCTTTGAGTTCACGCATAAACTGAAAACATAATAAGCGACCAGCAATCTTCTCCCATTCCGGTTCTTCCTTGCTTGTTAGTTCAGCAGCTGCTCTTGTCAATAAGTCAAGGCGTTCTTTTTGACTCATGAGATCCTTCGCCATCGCTTCATAACGTGAAGTGAGGCGATTGATATCTCTTTTAGGGAAGGTCTTTTGAATACGCTTGATGACATCATTGAGATTATCCTCGTTGTCATGTTCATCAATGGCAACAACCTGTAAGAGATGCTTACGGGCTTGTCTGACTTCATTTCTCTTTTCACGATAAAGAATGTAATTTCTTGCCACATTATAGAATCCATTCTTCATCAATGTCTGTTCAACAGCATCCTGTACACGTTCAACCGCAACAACATCTTCTCCCTTAAGCATATCCGCTATTTCTACAAGCAGTTCTTCTAGCTTGTCTTGGCTAATATCTTCTTTTGTCGCTATGAAGGCTTTTTGAATGGCATGAATGATTTTCTTGCCATCATAGTCCTCTTGGCGATTATCTCTCTTGACGATCGTTTTCATTCTTTGTTTAAGGCAGAGAATTCTGCCCTTCTCCTTTCCAACATACTTAGCTTTTTTCAGTATATCGATATCTCTAAATTCAGGCAAAAAGAACGCTTTGTTTTTTCAGAGTATATGAAAAGACACCCTGCTTACGTATTCATCACTTTACCTGTCATCCATTAAGTACTTTGTCTTGAATCACCATTATCGTTTGATTCTGTGGAGAAGAAAGTCTTCTTTGCTTGGCTTTATATACTAGGAATGTAATGAATTATCTAAACAAGATGTCTTTTCATTAAACGAATTTTCAGTATCTAGAATTTTGGAATCTCCTTCTTTCTTTTCTTTTTTCTACTTACACTATAATCATTTATGTAAGCGATTTCAAGTGCTTTTTATAATTTGAAAATATTCGCTATTTCTCTCCAACATATGTAATAACCTGTGAAAGAAGAAGTTTCTTTCAAGCATTCTAATGAGCCAGAGTTACTAAAAGACTCTTGCTATTATGCGAGAGTCTTTTTCAACATATGGATAAGAAAAGGTGCTTCAAATGCCAACATACAAATCCAGCCGACAAGATAACTAAGAGGAATACCAATCATTCCTAATCGTAAAGTAAAGACAAAGATCAATGCACTGATCACTCTACCCGTCATATTAATCAAGCTGCTAAAGAAGGTGATTTTTAAATCCCCAATACCTCTAAAATACCCCTGTATGGCATTTGTGATGGCAGGAAGAATATACATGAAGGCAATGCAATGGAGGTAGACTTCTCCTAGCTTAATGACTTTGAGGTCATTCGTGAAGAGTTCCATAATGGGATTAGCCAGAAAGAAGAAAAGCAGACCTACTATAATGCCATAAATAAGTTCAATCCGATTGCCTACTCTAAAGGCAACACGTACACGTTGTTCCTCTTTTGCTCCTTTGTTTTGGGCCATCACAGCGGTCATGGCATGGGCAATATTCTGTTCAGGAACAATCGCAAAGTCATCCGTACGATTGACGGCATTAAAGGCAGCTGTTGTTGATACGCCCATCGTATTGACAATCATCTGGATGCCAAGCTTTCCTACCTGGACTGTGGATTGTTGGAGGGCTGTAACAATGCCATAGGAGATTGTTTTATAAAGCATTGTATGATCAAAGATGAACCACCGTTTACCTAAATTGAGCACGGGAACATTTTTCTTAATATAGATTAAACACATTAATGCTGATAAACCTTCACTGATGACTGTTGAGATAGCTACACCATGGATTCCAAGCTTGAAAACAATCACAAAGATAAGATCACCAATAATATTCAAGATGGCAGAAACACCTAGAAAGATTAATGGTGACTTGGAATCACCCATTGCCCTTAACGTTGAGGCAAAGAAATTATAGAGAAAAGTAAAGACAAGACCTAATGAAATAATACGCAAATAGCTTGTTGCTTCAATAAGTAATTGATCTTCAACCTGTAAAATGATAAGAAGCTCTTTCGCAAAGACAAAAGCGAATATGCTCATGACAAGAGAAAAGATTGTCCCCGAAATAAGTGCTGTTGAAACCTGGCGTTCTAGTTTCTTGTAGTCCTTGGCGCCATATAACAGCCCAACAAGAATACCTGCCCCTAAGCATATGCCATTAAGCATCAGGATGACCAAAGTCATCAAGGGGTTACTTGTCCCAATAGCTGCCAAGGCCAATGAAGATACAAAACGCCCAACAATAATAGAATCAACGGCATTATAAGTAAGCTGTAAGATATTCCCTAAGACAAGGGGTATCGTAAAAGAAATAATCAGGGGAGCAAGCTTCCCCTTCGTCATATCTTTAGTCATCTATTCTACACATTTTCATACCAGGCATCTTCATATTCAATACGATAGAAACCCTTAAGTTGAATCAGCTTACGTACTTCATGAAAGGCTTTGTTGTAAAGTAGGGCATAACGGCTTGCTTTTGCTTTTTTGATTGATACAACCGCTTCACCTGTCTCAATCGTATTCGTTAATTCATCAATGTCATCTTCTTCAAAGGTCAGTAAATTCCATAAAGAGTACTTTGTCGTATAGAAAGACATATATTCTGGTGCTTCTGCCTTCCAGGCACATGTCACATATTTCTCTTCGCCATCTTCTTCAATGCTTATTTCACAGATCGCACTCTGCAATTGATAGCCATCAAAGTCTTCATCATAGGCATATGTACTTCTTGTATTCTTAATTTTAATCATGAGTATCCTCCAGTCGTATCAGTTCTTGTAGATGGTCAGCTAAGGCTTTGAACTTTCCGTTTTCAATTGCATGAGCCATAAGCGCCGTATGCACGCGTTCTTCGCGCATATAGAATGTCAGCATTGTCACGCATTCTAGTAAATCCATATCCTCGATTGCCTTTACGCCCATCTTCTTAAAATGCTTATAATAGTCTTCATCAAAGAGTCCTAGTTTATAGAAGCGATAGACATACGCTTTGGTTGGTTCATCGAATTGAGGTATATTCTTCCCAAACTCACCTTTATGGTATGTCACACTCTTCCCTTCAAACACAGGAAGATTGACAGCCTGACGGATAATATAGGCCTTTTTGAGTTCTTCACCTGTTGGTATCGCTTTAGCCGCACCACGCTTCTCACAACAGCAGGCCGCTGCAAGACTGGCTATCTGCATGGCTTCTTCAATTGACTTATTAGCCATTATACAAGCGAGAAAATAGCCAATATAGGTATCACCAGCCCCGGTTGTATCCACCACATGGCAAGCAAAGGCTCCAACATATTTACGCTTACCTTCAGATAAATAATAGCTGCCCTGTTTGCCAACCGTTAACAAGATATCATGATTTGAGAATTTGTTTTCTAATGCTTCCATCAGCTCTTCAAGATTTGATGTCATACATTTTGCAAGTAGTTGTGCTTCACTTACATTGACTATAAGCAAATCGATATATTCAAGTGGATAATGATTAACAGCTTCACTCATTGGCGCAGCATTCAAGATAATCTTTAGCTTTCGTTCATGAGCCTTCTTGATGATCTTATCAATGGCATTGATTTCATTTTGTAATAAGATCATATCACCAGCATGCATAACACTGAGAACTTCATCAATAAATGAATCGTCAATGGCATAATTAGCCCCACTATTTAAGACAATCGCATTCTCCCCATCAGCTACCTGAATAAAGGCATGGCCGGTTGGCTGATTAACTTCTTTTATAAACTGTGTTGTACAGTCATATTGTTCTAATACTTCTTTGAAGGCATATCCATCACTACCAATACATCCAGCCATGATAACTTCACCGCCAGCCTTTGCGATAGCAAGTGCCTGATTGAAACCTTTGCCACCAAGACTTCTTGTACATGTAAGTGCTGATTGTGTTTCTCCTGGACGCACAAAGTGATCCATGAGATAACTCTCATCAATATTCATTGATCCAAAACATAATACTTTCATTATTCCAACATCCTTTTCTTTCCGCATTATATCATAAGATGATCATAAATCACTATAAGAAAAAGGATGCTTCATAAGCATCCCTAGTCATTCCAGAACAAATCATTTAAAGTCACATCAAGTACTTTACATATTTCAATACAAAGATTTATTGTTGGATTATAGTCCCCTTTTTCTATCGCAATAATCGTCTGTCTAGACACCCCAACGGCCTCAGCAAGCTGTGCCTGGCTCATATCATGCGCAGCCCTAGCAGCTTTTAATTTAAGATTCTTCATGTTTCATCTTCCAGTTTCTGACAATCATGATGATGCCAAGAGTGAACTACCACCCACCTAAAGGTAGGTGGCTTCTAAGAACCTGACGGTTCTATTTAAGAAGTTTGATATTTAAGTTTCCACCTGACAAGTCAGGCAATCCTTATTCTTACAGGC
>NZ_JNKU01000027.1 GCF_000702165.1 Sharpea azabuensis DSM 18934 | reverse complement strand
AATCCTGAACGACCATATCTTTGAATTCTTTTGAGTAAGATGAATTTCTTTCTTTAGGCTTGAGAGCTTCTTGCCCGTTAGCTTTATAGAGATTCGACCATTCACGTATTCTGTTGTCACCATTTTTCCCCATACCTAATTCAAAGGCAATATCAACTGCTGATTTCTTTCCTGACTGATAATCCAGTACAGCCTGAAGTTTCTGTTCAAATGTATATTTTGCTTTTCTTCCCATAATAAAACCCCCTAAAAGCAGGGCAGTACATTTTGTGTATTTGTACTGTCTACCTTTAGGGGATCATATCAAATTCCCCTTTTTTTACGGCTCATTCAATTCTTTCAATTATGTAAGACAAAACGTCTTGAGCCTTGCTCTTTTAAGATGATTGTAAACTATCCATCAACTTGACGTAGTGGGATTATAGCTTGAATTTAATAAACACTTGGCGAGTGTTTATTAAAACATTTTTATATAATCTATCCTTTTTTCTGGCACTGTCTTTGTATGCACTAGTCACATATTTATCATACATAAATCCGTCTGCATAGTAACGATCCGTTTTGAAATATACAATTTTATTATTATTCATTGAGCGAACTGTATCAATGAAAGAAATGACTGACACTGCTTGACCTATATATGGAATAAAACCAACCAGAGCCATCCAGAAGCCTTGTAATTATTAATCTACTGCGTATTGCTGTAAGTTGTATCGAGGTAATGATATGTAAGCTTTGCTGGATTGACACCTTTTGAAATAGGTACACCTATTTTTCTAACGCTTCTTGCATTATTCTGTCTTGGAGAAATGCTGACTGATTCGTCATTATCAAAAACAATTTCTGAAATCATTTCACCAGAAGTCTTTAGCTCAATTTCCTTGTTAAGTTCTTTATCATAAATTTTGTACACGCCATCAACTATAGAAATTTTATATACATTCCCATCAAACAGCACATTCGAATTCTCTGCAAAAGTAAAGTTCATGCTTGGGATCACTATTGATAGTGCAACTACCAGTGAGGTTAAAATTTTAAATTTCTTCATTACTGTCTCCATCTCCTATACGTCCAAAAAATTCTAACAATTGCCATAATGAATAGCGCTATTGTCAAACAAATAAAAAAAGCGGAAGATTTTATTTTGAACAGGTTATGAATCAGCACAAGCAAAAAAAGCGTAAGTACCAATGAAAAAATAAAATCTAGCAAATATAAGATTTTTTTCTGTATACAATTTTCTCCCATATCTTGTGTCAAGAAAGATATACATTAAAACTCAAAAATCACCTAATTAATCTTATAGCTATAATGAATAAAAAGAAAAAAGCGGTTGCCCGCTTTAGTCCCTTGTAAGATAATCCCATTCTTCTATTTTCTTTGTCTTGGCTGCTACGACAAAATGATCACCGTCTTTAACAACATAATCAGCTGTAAAGTCCATGTTCATCTGTTTCGCATCAACACATGTAATGCCAATAATATTCATGCCATAAGCACTACGAATATTCAACATCTTTAAGCTCTTGCCAACCCAGTCAGGCATAACCTTTATTTCCACAATTGAATATTCACTATCAAGTTCTACTAAATCTACAATACTTCTACGTAGTAATGACTTAGCAACCTTATAAGCCATATCTTTTTCAACATTGATGACCTTATCGGCACCAACCTTCTCTAAAATCATCTTCTTACGCTTTGTACGTGCTTTGACAATGACATTCTTAATGCCTGCTTCTTTAAGAATCATTGTACAGAGTACTGATTCTTCAAAGTGCTTACTGATAGCTACAACAGCTGTATCAAAATCAGCTACGCCTAATTCTAAGAGCTGGTCTTTATCTGTGACATCGGCAACAACTGCTCTTGTGACATTATCAGCAATTCTTTCAACACATGCCGGATCAATATCAACAGCCAAGACTTCTACACCATAATCTTCAAGTGTTTCAGCAAGTGTAGAACCAAAGATACCTAAGCCAAGAATAGCGACTTGTTTTGTTTTAGACATATAACGTCCTCCTATCCAACAATAACATCCTCATCAGGATATTTTATTTCTTTATCAACCTGTGAATGGGCTTTTCTTGTAAATAAGATCATTAATGAAACTGGCCCAATTCTTCCTGTATACATAAGCATGATATCAATAATCTTGCCCGCAAATGATAATCCACCAGTAACATCAGCTGAAAGCCCTACTGTACCAAATGCTGAGAAGACTTCCATAGCAAGATTTAAGGTATTGAATTGTGGATCAGTGATTGTAAATAAGATAAGCGCTGTAAAACATATTGTCAGGGAAATCGCAAAGATTGAGAATGCTGAAAGCATAATTCTCTTCTTAATACGACGATGGAAGACATATGTTTCTTCACTTCCAGTATAGACCGAATGCAACATCAAGATAACCATGGCAAAGGTTACAGTCTTAATACCACCGGCAGTAGAGGCTGGGGAACCACCGATAAACATCAAAATACACATGATAATCTTTGTGGCTGGTCTTAATTCAACCATCGGTACGCTAGAGAAACCTGCTGTACGGGTTGTTGTAGACTGGAAGAAGCTTGCGGCTAACTTCTGGCCAAAGGTCATTCTACCAATTGTTGCCATATTTTTGTATTCAATAGCTAGGAACAGGATTGTTCCACTGATTAATAATATGAATGTTGTTACTAAGACAAGCTTTGAATGTAAGTGTAACTGACGAACAAAACGATGGAAACAAAATTTTGATTTATGATGTCTTTCTTTATTGAATGTATCATATAGATCAAGAACAACTCTAAAGCCAATACCACCAGTAATAATCAACAATGGAATGACAAAGTTAATGACCGGATTGACATTATATTTAATTAAGCTTGTACTGCCAAGTAAATCAAAACCCGCATTACAGAACCCTGATATGGCATGCCATATACCAAAATATATGCCTCTGACATAGCCATATTGAGGGACAAAGACAATACTTAAGATAATGGCACCAACAATCTCCATTAATGCGGTATAGAAGAAAATTGTCTTCAGTAATCTAGGAAGTGTTTTGGCATTATCTGCATTGAGTGCTTCCGAGAATACCATCTTCGTCTTCATCCGCATCTTACTGCCCATCTGATAGAGAATAAGATAAATAAACGTAATCAGTCCAAGTCCACCAATCTGTATCAAGATGGCCATGACAATCTCACCAAAGAGATTATATTGTGCCCCAACATCAAAGGGCGTCAACCCTGTCACACAGACACAGCTTACGGCAATATACAGATTATCAATATAAGGACGAACATCCAATGTATTCGCAAAAGGCATTGATAACAGTATGGACCCGATAAATATAACTGCCGCAAAAGATAATGCTATTTTCTTTGTACCAGAGAATGGTACTTTTTTCTTCTTGTGGCGTTTTTCTACAACTGCTTCCATAAACTTTTCCTCATAATAATGAAAAAGGAAGTTCACTTCCTCTCAACACCTCGATTATATGCCATTTTATATAGCCTTGCAACCTCTTTATCGTTCAAAAGTTCCTGACTTGTGATATGATATAGAAAAGGCAGGTGGTTGTGATGAAACGTGAAGATTGTATTCTGCATGGTATCAACTATGATGATGGTGTTCATCGCGTTGTCGACAACGAAGAGCTCTATCAACATTTTCTTAAAATATTCCCTCAAGACCCTAGCTATTATGAACTTGTCAATGCCCTTGCAAGCAAGAAGGCCGAAGAAGCATTTCAGGCAGCGCATAAACTAAAAGGCGTTGCAGCCAATCTCTCTCTTGATGCTCTTTATAAACCGGTATGCATACTTGTCGAAGAGCTTAGACGTCATGACCTCTCTCATATTGATCAAAGCTTTCCACCAGTAAAAAAAGCCTACGTTGATATCGTAGACTTTATCACTCACTCATCTTAGAAGTCTCGCCAGACTTCTTTTTCTTTATTTTCTTTTGAATACCTTTCTTACTGCATTCATAGGCAATTACGACTAAGGCTCCAGCTAAATCAAGAGCTAAATCTTTCATTGTATCGGTTAAAGCTGCATGTCCAACTAGTGGAACATCATTCTTTGTAATGATTGTCCCTCTTGTAGAAGCCATGTATTGCTGGTTATTGGTCATGAAAATATCATCCGTCGTATATTCACAAAGTTCCCAGAATGCCCCAGCAGCAAGAGAAAATGACGCCACAAAGATATAAATTATAACTGTATCTAATAACTGATGTCTTTCATGTCGCCCAATAAGCATCTGTATCATCCACATCGCAACAAAAGACAGAATAACCCCTGATGCAAAATGCAACAAGCTATCCCACCAATGAATACGGCCATAGAAATTCAGTCCATCCCCAAGTACCAATCCCAGAAACGCAAATAGCGTTACAACAATATAGACTTCAACAGGTACTTCAAGATGATATTTCTTAAGTAGTTTTGGTGAATTCAGAATCAGGAAAAAGGCAATATACTGAATTAATGAAAAGACTTGTCGATTAAACTGTTTTGAATCATGGATAAAAAAGAGCTGTATGCAAGTTATTACAGTAAGTATGAAAACAATGATTGTGAAAAAGCGCTTAACTTTTGCACCCCGTGAATATGCCTGATCAAACGCATCATCCTTCTTTTTCGCCATAAGATATCCTCCCTATAGCGCCATTATACCATACGTCATCACTTTTATCACAATTCTTTGTATACAATCCGATTAACTTTTCATTGTTTTTCTTCTTTGTTTAACCATTCTTATTAGAATAATTACAAGAATAAGACAAATCAATCCCCATGAAAGATCCCAGATAACATAATCAGCTCGTGTTAAATTACGGGCAACACGTGTTGACTTACGAGAAATACGATGCCCTCTCACTAGCAAACGATGCGTATTCACCCCATAAGGCGTACATGTCATCAGGGTACAATAATCTTGATTAGGATCAATCTGCATCTTTGACATATCCGATGGCAGAACGACACTTATTTGATCAACCTTATATGTCAATGTATTATCCATCACCTGCAACATGAAAATATCGCCCTTCTTAAGCTGATCAATATCTGTAAACAAACGTGCACTTGGTAAGCCACGGTGTCCAGATAGCACAGAATGCGTTCCTTTACCACCTACTGGTAAGGAAGTTCCAGGAATGTGGCCAATGGCTATCTGTAAGATGGACTGATCATCACCATGATAGATTGGCAACGAGACATTGATCTTAGGGATTTCTACATAACCCATAATACCCGTACCAGTCACATCAAGAGTCTTTTTATAGAGTGCTTCTTCATCCTTACTTAATACAAAGCTATTTGTTGGATGAGTCTGATTATAATGAATAGCACCATCCCATAGTTGTTGATATTGTTTTTCAGTTAAAGAAGCAACCTTCTTTTCATATGAGGCAATCGCTTCCGAACGATGCTGCTTGTTCCACCAGTCAGAGAAACTAGGATAGACAAGTAAGCCAACGCCCGCAATAAAAATGATTGCGACAAGGACATTCATGATTTTCTTAACCATCAGGCGACACCTCCTAATCGATTAAGGGGCCATAATCTCAAGACAACCTTCCCAATAATATCCTTTTTCTTGATTGTTCCTAAGTCCTTCATTCTTGAATCAACACTAAGACTGCGATTATCACCAAGTACAAAATAACTATGCTTACTGACTGTATAAGGATAAACAATATCACGATGCTTATAATCACTTGCTTTCTTAAGATAGTCTTCTTTAACCATCTTGTCATTAACAATCATATGACCTTTTTGATCCATATCCACCTTATCACCATTTAAGGCAATAATACGTCTCACAAGAATCTTATTATTGTAGTAAAAGGCAACAACATCACCCCTACCTACATTCTTCGTCTTATGGACCCATACAAGATCATTCTCTTTCAGCACATTTTCCATATCATTGCCATAAACAAAATAAAATGTCCCAAATGTCGCTATCAAAATCATGCTGACACTTATTATTATACCAACAACAATTACAATCAATCTTTTCATGTGATAACCCCTGATTCAATATTCTAGCACTAGTCACAC
Organism: Sharpea azabuensis DSM 18934; assembly: GCF_000702165.1. Lineage (GTDB taxonomy): Bacteria > Bacillota_I > Bacilli_A > Erysipelotrichales > Coprobacillaceae > Sharpea > Sharpea azabuensis. The sequence continues at coordinate 32,582 of NZ_JNKU01000027.1, read as the reverse complement.
TTTCCTACTAGTCTTTTACTCATAAGAAAAATGGTACTTACGTACCATTATCTTTTGCATTTCTTCCCAATCATGATAAGGACAATGCCACTTATTGAAAGCAGAATGACATAAAACATTATGGGTGTTGCATCTCCCGTCTTTGTTTGAGACTTTTGTGTTATCGTCTTGGTATTAGTCAAAACAATATTCGCTTCACCATCTTTTTCCCCATAGACAACACTATTCTTATAACCTTTTACATGATGTTCAACAACAGTATAATTCTTCTTTTGATGATCCTGCCAGCTATAAAAATAGTTTTGTTTCTTTGTCAGATTAACCGTTTTCTCTTTTATACCATTCCCATAAATATCAACAACAATACGATCAGGAGGATTGTTTGTACCTTCCCACTTCTTCAATAAGCGATATTTATAAACAGTGGACAATGAATATTTACTGAGTTCAACCTCTGTGCTCTGAGAGAGGTCTATAAGGTATGGCAAATAGCGATAGATCTGATGATCTTTTTCAAGGTTATCAATAATAAGAAGATAGACACCTTTTTGAAGACCATTATATTTCACTACATCACCATTAGCCTCTTTATCTTGTCCTTCTTTGTTTATGGCATATCCTTTTAATGTCTCAGCAGCTTTCTGTGTATCATCAGCTGTCGGTAATTTATTAAGATCAATATTGGCATTTTTGGCATCTAAAAACTCTTGTGTATAGACAAATTCTCCATTGATCTTATTGGCAACATGATACAAATGAAGATGCATCCCACTCTGACACTTTGTAAGTGTCAAAGTGGAACTCTCTTTTGCGAAAACTTTGCCTTGCGCATTGACCATGATCAGCAGCAAGGAAAGAATAATACAAAGCTTCTTAAAAAGATTACTGCTTTTTCTCATTTTTCTTAGTGTAAACAACGTAAACTGCTGCTAAAGCTACTAGTACGCCACCAACACCATATAACAATGTAGTACCCATGCCACCAGTTTCAGGTAATTCAGAACCCTTCTTGTTGATAACATTAGTAGTTAATGAACCATGAGTAATATTAGAAGTAAATGTGATTTCTCCTGTAGTTTTATCGCCTGGCAAAGATCCTTCCAAAGATGTTAATGATGGATTATCACTTTCAGTATCATGTTCTGCTGAAATTGTGAAAGTAATAGGATCAATTGTATTATATCCATCTGGAGTTGTTGATTCGGTTAACTTATACTCACCATCATCTAAGCCTTTGAATTCGAATGTTGTTTCTACACCAGCAGTGAATTCTTTAACTGTCTTGTATGAGCCATCAGCTAATTTCTTTTCTAATTTGAAGGCAGCGCCAGCTAATGGGTTCTGATCCTGATCAAACTTGTTGACAACTACTTTATAAGTGAAGACGATATTCTTGTCATCTGGAGTCTTACCAGTATCACCTTCACCGCCCTTGTTAGGGTTGTTGGAGTAAGTCAAGTTCACTGTATTAGGGTTACCTTCAGAACCAAGAACTGCATTATCATTTAACTTAGCATTGTACTTTACAACAACTTTTGTATCAGCATCAAGAGTAACACCTTCAATACCTTTTAAGTTGTCACATGTCCATGTTACAACTGTAGAACCATCATCTTTTGGTGTAACTACTTCTTTGAATGAGCTTGTAACATCTTTGTCGCCAATTGCGATTCTTGCATTATTAGCTGTATAAGTTAAGCCTTTGCTCATTGTATCAGTGAAGACATATTTGTAAGATGTGTAGTCGGCAATGTTATCTGGCATAGTACCAGTTACCTGATATGAAACATCATCACCAATATCAGCATCTGCTGAATCCTGCCAATCAGAAGTTTTACCAGTAGAATCATTAGTATCTTTTACTTTCTTTTCTACAGTTGGAACACCTGATTTAATGTCAGCTTCTGTATCACCAACAACCTGGACAATGAATTTAGTATAAGCATCTGATGTATTAGACTGTGTTCCATCTTGATCCTTAACTAAGTAGTAACCAGCAGTTAAGCCCTCAATAACAGTGCTATATGCACTTGATGATACTGTCTTAGTAACTGTAGTGAGAGTTAATTTTTCAAGTAATTGATCAATTGTCATAGTGTGATCACCAAGAGCTTTTGCGACCTCAGCAGCAGATTCTTCTCCTGAATATGTCACGCCAGTACCCCAAGTGACATTTGATAATACTTTCTTGCCTTCATTATTTGTACTTAAGTCACCTTTAAAGACCTGATAAGCTTCATAAGTATGTCCTGTTGCAGTTCCTGTTAATGTGAGTTTGTAAGTTGTTTCCTCTGCAGATACAGAAGTAGCTTGCATGCTTCCAAGAGCAAAGACCATTGTCAATGCTACAATAAAGCTAAGTAGTTTGTGTAAATGTTTCATAAAATTTTTTTCTTCTCCTTTTTCCAAAATTTTACTTATCATATAGATCTCTTAACTTCTCTTCTATTCTATCCGCCTCCCAAATATAGAATGTAGTATTGCATGTTTATAAGTATTTCTTTTTCACTTTCATCAACATCACAATACTTGTTGCCATAATAAACATAAGACCTGTCAAGCAACCTAATACCGTGCCCCGGCCACCTGTTATTGGTAAAAGAACACCACTATCATTCTTCTTATTGATAACCTGAATGGTACCAGTCGTTATTCCATTATTATTGCTGTAGGATACATCATAACCAGCCATTGGTTCTTCCATGACGCTGTAAACATACTTATGTCCCTGTTCATCTTCAGCAGGTAAATTTTCAAATGATTTTGACCAGTTATTCAGCTGAGATATATTAAACTCTTGCTGCTTATAAGCTGTTGTTTGATCTAAAGCAAGTTGTGGCTTAGCAAATTGAACTGCACTATTACCTTGATAACCCTTTAAATATATCTCAATAACACTATCACTTGTGATATTTGGTGACGTATATGTAAGATTTGTATGGTTACTATCTAGCTGGTTATTGAACATAACTTTAAATATACCTTTTGTTGTATTCTCAGGCCATTTCACTGTAAATGATGTACCTCTTTCCACATCATAGTTTCTAGTCTCATCGCCCCAATTCTGTTTATTTCCATTGTCATCAACAATAAAGTATTTAAGAGTAACTTTTGCACTATCATATTTTGTATTATAGCGCCATAAAGTAAGATGAATTGGACTCTTATTAGAAGTATCAGTTGATCCATCCTTATTCAGCCAGTTCTTATGAATTGTTAGCTTAGTATATGTATTTGGAATATAAATTGTTCCACCCTCATTTCCCAGGAAATGAATATTAGCTTTCTTCTCATTATCATCATTTCCAGGTATATCATTCTTGATTGCCTGATCAAGACTTGTAAAGAAGGCATCAGCTTCAGTATTTTCAAGTGCAACAAAATAGTATGGCTTTGTTTCTAGCTTATAACCATCAGGAGCTTTTGTTTCTTTAAGTCGATAGAGTACATTATTATCATATTTCGTGAATAATAATTCTCCCTTATCATCCGTTGTAAGTGAATTAAAGGATGTAATGTCTTGTGGATTTAAAGATTGCCAACTCTTATTGTTAAGCTTTTCAACAGAAAATTCTGCACCTTGTAAAGCTCTTGAATAGTTATCACTATCAATCTTCTTGATTACAATTTTTTCCGTTTGAAGTGTTGCCCCAGATGAAGTTTTATCTAATTGCAACTGTTTCTGATCAGAATAGAAGCCTGCTAATTCAGCACTATTAGAAATCGCAGGTGCATTGACATACTCACTCATGCCATCGATATTATACTCATAGACAAATACGCATGGCTGCTCATCAGGTATCGTCAGTTTTATTACATGTGTCTGACTATCATATTGTAAAGAATATAAACTGTTATCAAGAAGAACACCTCGGTGATCACTCTTTGAAGAATCATAGCTATAAAGCTTAACACTCTTTAAATCTAGGAAAGCCTTGATTTTAGAATAATTACCAGGAATAGAAAGTTTGTCTTTTAATTCTAATGTATTGCCTTTTGGATTCAAATCTTTACCTGCCGGATTTATATCAATCGCATATTCTATTTGATTCGTCGGATTGCCGGAAGCATCTTTTTTCTGTTTACCTGATTTCTTCACAGCCTTGACATCTCTTGCAATATGAGTTTCCTGTTCTACAGGTATATTGTTATAAATTGCTTTATTGATATAACTCTTTGCGGAATTTGACATATCAAGCCAATAGTCATCCGAGATATAAGCTTTATATTTCAGTAAAATGATTTGTTCTTGATTAGCTTGATATCCATCTAAAACTGTAAAGGTAAGTTCTGTTGTACCATCGCTTTTTTCATCTTTATTGACTAAAGGCTTATGAGTTGTATTGAAATTATAACTACCTTGGCTTGTATAAATATAGTACTCACTGCCATAGAAAGCTCCCTCCAAGCTTCCATCAACATATTGCATGCCTTTAGGAAGATTATCGATTATCTTTATCTCACCACTGCTATTTGGCGCAACATGGATCTTCAGACGATAATAAATAACCTTCTTGCCATTTTCTTCAGCTATTTTATCATAATTGACATTCAGCTTACCTGAAACATAGGACGGCTGATTATTGACTATATTTTCATTATATAGACTTACCTGCTTTTCTAGAACTTTTACATTCTTATATTCCTGTTGCGTTTCTGTCGTGACATTATTGAGTGGATTATTGTTGAAAGAAGGGATGGAAGCTTTATTGCCATAGTTTGCAGTTGCACCTTCCGTTACTTTCGAAATATCTCCAATGGTAGAATAATGAATTTCAATATTCTCTACCTTCAATGGTGAAGAAGATGTGATATGAATCTTAAAACTGTGAACAGGTTGCGTTGTATTATTGTTATCAATCTTATTTCCTGATGCATCATAACATTCAAGTGTCCATTGGTATTGACCCTTTGAAAAAGGCTGATGATTCTCACTGCTTCTGACAATCAGATTCTCATTCTTGTAAAGTTCATCTTGTAAAGTCTTGGCATAAGTATAATGTGTATTTGCGACGGTCTGATTATCGATTATTGCATCTTTAATTTCATCTTCATAAGTGATTTCTGTTACATTTTTACCTTCAAAGTTACCAATTGTCGATTTCCAGAAGTATTGCATATGCTTTTCATCGATCTTTTGTGGTACATAAGCCTTTGTCTTGCCTACATGAATATTAGGCTTGACTTCAACATTAGCACTTGCCGAATAGTGATGACCATCGCCATCAAAATAGCCTGTATTACTAACTTTTATTGGGCTATTATCACTAACCTCTGGTGCCTTTGTACTATATACAAGTTTAAGCTGCTTGCTTTGATATTGTTTTGGAAGTTTAGAAAAGTCAATTCTGAGTTGTTTTGTATTTGCGTCATATGACAACAAACCATTGATTTGAGTATCAATGGGTACCTCATTTATATCAGATAGCTTAAAGGTATTATTGACACATTCACCTGGTAATGTGTCAGTAAAAACATAATGTGAGATATCTGCTTTCCCATCATTGAAAGTGACAGTCCATTTAATATTCTCACCATCACTCTGTCCCCATTTATTAATCATTCTATTAGAAACACGACTTTCAAGACTTTTATTATCGGAATTTTTACCTGAATTTGCAGAAGCCGTATTGCCAACCTTAGCATCACCATTTGATCCTATTATGTCCGTTAAATTCACCTTATAGCTGAGTTCATAGGATTCACCAGCTTGTAATTTTGGCAAATTTTCAATTTTCACTTTATTTGTATAAATGTCCTTTACCACATTAGGGTTAGAGATTACTTCACTTCCCCCACTAGCATTCTTCTTCACTAGCTGGAATGAATTCATATCATATTCAGCATTTACATTATATGCCCAAATCCCATCTTCAATTTTTACAACATCGGAAGTTCCTTTTGTTGTTGAGACAATGACCTTATAACTTATTGATTTCTTATCAGAAGCTACTTGTGCTTCTTTTTTCACAAAAATATCAGTATCATTTTGTTCATGTTCTTTTTCAACAGTGATTGTCGTATTGGATCCAGGGAAATGTATTTCACCATTTTCTCCGCTTCCATTTGAAGATATCGAACCAGTTACCTGCACTGTTCCCTGATATTCCTCAATTGTATTGAATTGGTCATTATAGGTTATTGTAATCAGACCATCCATACTAATTTGATAAGTTCCTAATTCTTCCTTAGTATCAGGATCTTTGACAATACCACTTTCAGTTTTTGTGATTGTAATACCGCTAGGTAACTGATATTTCACCTGATATGGAGAAGTCGTAAAACTATTCGGTGGTATCGTATAATTAATACCTACCTGAACTTCATCACCATCTTTGAATTGTGTTGTCTCTTGCCACTCGCCATTTACATTTTTCTTGACTGAAACTTTACTGACCCATCCCTCTTGACTGCCTAAATCGATTGCATTGTCTGCAAATGCATGGGTATATGAATACAAAGTTACAATGGCCATAAAGACGCACAAAAATAGCGCTGTGATGACTTTTAATTTATGTTTATTATGAACTAGCATCCCAATACACCTTTCTATATTATTTATTTTTCATATGCATGTTTTATATTACACTGTGTCGTATTATAATCATTTATATATATATATTACTATTTGATAAGGAATAACTCTCAGAAATATTGAATAGATCATATTTCTGGATTGATATTTCATTAGCTTTAACGTTGAATTATCGAAATGAAATAAAAATATTGCTGATAGAATTTCTCTTTTATATATTAATATACATAAATTCTAAACACAAGCCTATTATTATATATTGCCAATTCTTTCATTATATGAAAATTATATGTTAGTTTTGTTAATCATTTCATCTCATTGATATATTGAGGCATAAAAAACGCATAAGTTCTTGATTTGAACCTACGCGCTTCTTAAATATTAATTGTTGGAATTATGCGACTAAACCAAGCATTGGGAATACAAAGCAGACAATACCGCCAATTACGGCAAAGAGTACTGTATACTTGACTGTTGCGGAAAGGATTTTACTTTCTGCCCCGCTTAGGCCTACGGCTGCTGTACCGATTGCAATAGACTGTGGACAGATCATCTTACCAAGACCAGCTCCCATCAAGTTACCAGCTGCAAGCCATGTCTGATTTGCACCAATTGCTTCGGCTGTATGAACCTGTAAGGCACCAAATAATGCTGTTGTAGAAGTACCAGAACCTGTTACAAAACCACCGATCGTACCAATTAATGGTGAGATTAATGGGAAGTATACTCCTGTAACCGCAACTAAGATCTTTGCGATATCACCGATCATGCCACTATAACCCATGATCTTTGCGACAGCTAATACTGAACAAATTGTGATAATTGTCTTAACGTTTGTCTTAACAGTGTTACCAAGAACTTTCATCATTGTGCCAAAGCTTGCACCCTGAATAGCACCACCAATTAAACCAGCAAGCAAGATTAATACACCAGGTGTATTGATCCAGTAGAATGTCAATGTTGCAGGTTTCTTACCAGCATAGAACTGAATAGGACTATTGATTGAAGCAAGTGGATCATGAATGAATGGTACAATCTTAGAAGTACCAAGTAAGAAGATGAAGACAAAGATGAATGGAGACCAGCTCTTGAATGCTTCACCAAATGTTAAGCCTTCTAAGCCATTTCCAGCATCTTCGACCTGGAATTCATCAATCTTTTTCATTGGTAATTTGAATGCACAAAGAATCATCACTAACATTGATACAATGGCACCAATAATATCAGCTAAGTCTGGTCCAATGAACGTTGCAGTTAAGTATTCAGGAATAATGAAAGCTAAATCAGCGATAATAGTAAATGGAATTAAGCCTTTTAATGCCTTTGTTCCCTGACCGATAATAATAACGGCAACAAAAGGAATAATGAACTGAACAACAATCTGAATAAGTGCTGTATAGCTAGCGATATGTACGACGTTTAAGCCAGTGATATTAGCCATTGTATTAACTGGGACACCAACTGAACCAAAGGCTGTAGGTGTAGAGTTAATAACTAAGCATGAAACTACGGCGAGTAATGGATTAAATCCAAGACCTACTAAGATACCTGCAGGAATGGCAACTGCTGTACCAAAGCCAGCCATACCTTCCATGAAGTTACCAAAACCAAAGGCGATTAAAAGCATTAAGACACGCTTGTCAGTAGATACTGAAGCAAGCATTGCTTTAATCTTTTCCATTGCGCCTGTTTCAACAGTAAGGTTATATACGAATAATGCGGCTAAAATAACGATAATGATAGGCCATAATGCATTAGCGATACCTTCAGCTGCAGCTGTTGCTGCAAAGACAAAAGGCATTTTCCAGAATGCCATAGCTTCAATAAATGTTACCACAAGTGCAATTAAACAAGCTTTCCAGCCTGCCATCTTTAAGACACTCATTGCAACAATTAACCAAATAATTGGTGCTAAGGCAAGAATGAACATTAAAAATGAATTCATAAATTTTCCCCTTTTAATCGTGTTTTACGAACGCATTGTAATACGTTGGGAGATATAAATAAAGTCTCTTTTTTGAAAATTTCCAAATTCCATCAAAGTAATCGCTAACATTAATTCTTTTGCAAGACAAAAGAGGACAAAAAGTCCTCTTCTAGCTATTGAGTAAATCTGACAGGGATGTATCTTTCATCATGGTATTAGCACTATAGAGGAACAGATACTGGTTGATGTCATAGTTCTCAATAAGTTTATTGATATCATCATTATAGTATCTTGGATCAACCATAATGATTTTCTGATAATAAGGATATAGGAATGGGACAAAGCTATTCGCATAAGAATCTTTGAAGATAAGAAGGTTCTTATGGTTGTTATTTGTCGTATTGATTTCGACAACTGGATGGTTACCGCCCTCAAAGAGCGTATATTGGTCTTTTGTTTTGAGCTGCTTTGTTTCATAAAGTGAAGTTGTCTTTTTGTTTTCAATGACATAGTTGACATAGTACTTCACTTTAGTTTCTGGTTCATAGACATGTATTTCATCGCTATGGGTATGGTCACCACTCTCGCTAGCTAGTGTTCCTTCAAAGCTATCAGTGACAAGATATTTCTTGTATTTTGTGATTGGCTTTTCAATACCTAGCTTGTTAGCAACACTTAAAAATTCACGATAAGCCCCATATGTTGTCCAATGGTGATCAGTCTTGTAATAAAGATAATCATTTTTATATATCTTTAATCCTGCAGCACTATCAATGATCTGAATCTTTGATAATTGCTTTGTGAAATCATGAATGTCTTGAATACCATCACGCATTGGGGCTCCAAAAGGCAGGAGGGCTGGGTTAATTGTACCTGATGATGGGATAATCATCATTGAGATATTCTCATGGGATGATGTGAATTTATTGATTGCTTGAACAGTATTGTTCAAGGCTTTCTTGTTTGGTGTTTCATTCTTTGCAAGAAGATAGCCTTTATGACCAAGATAGACACCTGCCGATTCACGCTTTCCTTCAATCTTATCAACCCTGACTTTTAACTTCATGAACTGGTCACGGAAGAGGAACTGATCAGATAAATAGTCATCTAGCTGGGAAAAGAAATGTCCACTTGTAATTGATGTTGTTGTTAGTTCAGGAAATTGCGTAAGGGTACGGTTTTCCTGCTCGGACATTTTCTTATCTGGCATAATCAAGCCAGCAATCAAAAAAAAGACAATAATCACATAAAAAATTGTGATAATAATTCTTTGAAATCTTTTCAACATAACAATAACCACCTTAGAATGCAAAATAGAGGAATGATGAATATGTAGAACCAATCATATAAGCAATACATATAATCAAGAGAATAACCTGGAAAATAAGATGGAATATCATTCTCTTCTTATTCATCATGAAAATTTTCTTATAGCCATTAATTATTACTGGCATACAACACAATATTCCGGCAATCACAATCAGGCCATTTCCTAATAAATAGTAAATCGTCTGACGAGAAATAAAGCCACTTGCATGAATACCTAGTAAACGTCCTGTTAAGCCAAAGGCATCACTGATTGTTGGCGAGAAGAAGAAAATCCAGCCAATAAAGACAATAATGTTCGTTAGGGCAACTTGTAAGCCTGGTTTGATGCGTTGATGGAGATCATGGAAGAAGTACTTCTCACCAATGACAAAGAAGCCATGATAAAGTCCCCAGATGATAAAGCCTAATGTATTACCATGCCAGATACCAGTTAAAAGCCAAACGACGAGCAAATTCATAATATGTCGCTTTGTATCCACACGATTACCGCCTAGTGGAATATAGACATAATCTCTAAACCATGCCCCTAGACTGATATGCCATCGACGCCAGAACTCACTGATACTGTGACTTGTATATGGTTCATCGAAGTTCTTGCCAAAATTGAAGCCAAAGATGCTTGCTAGGCCAATGGCCATATCCGAATAACCTGAGAAATCAAAGTATAGCTGCAATCCATAGCTGATGACAGTGAAATAGCTGCCAACAACAGTATCAGTCTGTGCAAATGAGCTATAAGCCATTCCAAGCTGATCGGCTAACAAGACTTTCTTGAATAAGCCAAGCATGAAAAGCTGTGTTCCTTCAACAACACCTCTTCTTGTCACAATACGGTTAGCAAGCTGATTTTTAAAATCATGGAACTGTATAATTGGCCCAGAAATCACTTTTGGGAAGAAGCTCACATAAAGCAAATAATTCAAAATATTATTTTCTGCTCCACATTTACCATAATAGACATCAAAGATATAAGAAAGAACAGAGAAAGTATAGAAAGATATCCCTAAAGGCATGCTCATTAAACCTGCATATTTAAAGAATGCCAATAAGCCAATATGAGCAATGATTGTTGTTATAAAGACAATCTTATTCTCTTTGTCTTTATTTTCTTTCTGCAAATTCTCTATTTCTATTGCTGAAAGATAACTGAAGAGGGCACTAAAGAGAATAAAGATTAAGTTTTTTGTATCCCCCCAACAATAGAAGATAAATGAAGTAATTAATAATGTATACTGACGATATTTTTTAGGTGTTAAGAAGAAGAGTAAGAGGGTTACTGGAAAGAAGAAAAAGAGGAATGTAATTGTATTAAATGCCATATATTCTCCTCCTACAATGCCTTCCTAAAAGCATCATCAATGACTGAAGCCTTGCCATCAACAACATATAATATGTAATTTGGCTGAACATCAATAATACTTTTATTTAATAAATCAGTCTGGGCTGCCCCATACCCTTTAAAGGTATTGAGCTGGGTCTTCTTTCTTTCCTCAATCGCATTTTTTACATCATTTGCCTGACTCTTATCCTTAAGCTTAACGACAAGAATCTCTTCGGCATTCATTGTACTACTAGGCTGATAGAGTAATACACCTTCATAATCTGCTGGATTAAGCTTATAAAGTCTTTTAACAGCCTGGTTATTTCCTAGCTGGGTATTCTTATTTTGGTATTTCGCAATGACTTTGCGCATTGTCTCAAAGCTTGTCTGACTAGGTGTTGCCCCCTTGACAGTTAAACCAATGTAAACAGCTATGAAAACAACCAATAAAATTCTTAATGTTCTCGTAATCTTAATACTCATCACTTATCCTCCATATACACTACTTAATAGGCGATAAGCCCAGTATTTATAAAAGCTACTCTTGAAATGAATGCCATCCTGTTCATATTCTTCAGGATATTGTTTTGCAAGACTATCAAGATCAACATATTTATAACCATTCTTCTTGCACATTGCCTTGAGCTTTGCATTATAAGCAGGGATATTCTTATAGTTAGCCTGCTTATTAATAGCCTTACTATTAACAGGAATGATGGAATTTACATAAATAGTAGCATCCGGCGCTGCCTTTTTAATCTTTTCACAATAGGACTGATAAACTTCAATATATTTATCCTGATTATAATAAGCGGGAATACTTAAGTCATTGACACCATAACTAATAAAGACATACTTAGGACTAATATTCTTGATTGTTCCTAAATAATCATCAACCTTGGTAATTCTTGTCCCCTTTTTAGCGAGGACATTCGTTTCAGGCAAGAAGAGCTTAAATGTCTCCACCCTGCTATCACCAATAAGCACATAGTTCTTAAACGCGCCCCATAGCTTATCCTTATTTTTCGCATAATCTTTAAGGGCCTGTTTCCCAAGGGCTAATTCATCACTTTCATTTTGTTTATCTATCGTATTCTTAATACTTGATAATGATTGATCATCTAACTTTTTTAAATAAGCCCGTCCCCTGCTTATTTCCTGTTGTAGCTTGTAGTACTCTACGCCTTTGTAGGTTGCAAGTCCAGCTAGAAGTAAAGCTATAACAGCTAAGATAATCTTTGTTTGTTTTGTCAGTTTTGCTTTCTTCATATTCATCATTTTTCCTTTTTAGCTATTATACACTGAAAATACAAAAAGAGACACAAAAGTGTCTCATATGCAAATAGATTTTCCACGCATAATATGATCATTATAATATTAATTCCAATGAATATAAAATAATTTGCTGCTTTCCCAAATAGCAATCTATTCGCATGTCTATAATACCATACTTTAGTTGAAAATAAAATTTTAATTCATCAAAACCACAGCAAAAAGTAACTACTTACAATTAACAGAATCACTTTAAAAAAAAGACAATGACGACATTTGTCATCATTGTCTAGATACTACATTATTCCTGAACGATATATACAAACTTTGTTGTATAATTAGCGTCCTTGTTTGTAGCTGTATAAGTATACTCATCAGCATACTTTGTTAACTGTTTAGCTGTATCACTATCACCATTTAATGTATCAGCAAGTTCAGTTAACTTATCAATACCAGCGATAACGCTAGAATATATTAGTATTAGTCAATTTATCATGGATTTTATAACACCGCTAATAAGCAGTGATTCACCATTTGCAAAATATGTAAACCATAATCAATTATTTAAAATCATTGAGACAAAATTCATATAAAGATTGTTACGAAGTTCTATGCTAAAAGATTGCAATCAATTAAAATCCTTTCCACAATTTCCCAAACAGATAACGAAGGGTTTTCTCTGTAATACGTAAATCCTCTATATTCTTGTAGAATATACCCCTTTTTTAAATTTTGATTCATGATGTCTTTGCTTCTTTGAACCGCATTCCGTACATCCTCAATTGTTAACTGCGCTAAACACTTTTTGAAATTATTCTCATGTTTGTAATCATTCATGCTTGAATATTTTTCGCCAAATGCACGATTAATGAAGGATAAATAATTATTTCGATGCGAAAGAGTACCAGAGCAATCAATCTTATGCAGCAAAATCCATAAATCAAAGGTGAAATTACTATATCCAAAACGATACGTAATCTGTTTACCTAAATTGCTAGCTTTTTTCATTGAATCCATAGTTTTCTTAAACTGATTTTCATGAAATTCTTCATTGCTTTCGTAATCAGAAATATGAAATATTATGGTTTTTTGTGTAATCATCAATTTCTTAGCCCTTTTAAGAGGATCCTTTTCAACTTTTATGTCAAAAGATACTTTATGCGTGGATTTTTCATTATTATTAATTTCATTACTTAGCCAATTAAAATACCATTGTTCTGTTTGTCCTTCTACGCTGAAATAATATTTCTTAGTTGATTTTCTACTAGCCATAATTAATCATCCTCTAACATGATATCTTCAAATAACGGTGAGAAATCAATGTCTTTAATAGCTCCATACTGACTTACAAAATAGTTTTTCATATAGTCATCCCCTTTGCGAACACCTTTTTCTCCTGTTGTACCAAAATCAGATAATGAATAAATCTCACTTAAATGTGTTTCATCATTCTTCTCTACGAATTTAATTTCATCTCTTCTAAAAATATTCGCATTTAAGAAGATAGGATTATGTGTATTAAAAATGAGCTGAGCTTTCTTTTTATTTATTTCATCATTATGAAAAACACTAATTATACTCATCAATGCCATTGGATGAATAGAAGCATCAAATTCATCAATCACTAAAGTACCTCCTGTGTATATCGCTTGTACTACGAGAGGAAATAAATTAATGAAACGGATTGTCCCATAAGATTCAAACACATCCGCAAGGATAGCCTGAATTTTCTGATCATTTGTTTTAAAAATCGAACATAGTTTTGTTTTTCCATCTTCTCCATTTTGAACATAAGCTAAATCATTTGAATTAATTCCAAATATTTTTGCAGCTTCATTCATTGTTTTTTCTACATAAATCGTATTTTTATCAGGATTAGAAAAACGTCTAATTAATTGTATGGAATTAGCGCTATATATAACCATAAGTTTATTAGTGAACCAGTCAATTATTTTTTTTGAGAGTACTTGTGAAATGATACTTTTAAAACCATTAGCAAGGAATAATTCATCTTTGACTAAACTTTGATTTATTACAAATTGTATTGTTTCATTTTTTATAATTTCCTTTGCTACATATTCTTTAAATCTCTTTAAGTTTCCAAGAGTCACCTGATCAGTTCTATCAAAGATAAGTTCATCATTAATTACTAACCTTTCATATTCTATAGTTCTATCATAGGTATTGTCTAAAAATTGTCCTAGTAAAACACTTAATTCATACGTAAACTTCAAGCCATCTTCCAAAAAAGAAATCTTGAACAGCACAGGACATACTTCTTTACAGCGATTATTCGGTATTAATTCTAAATGATACGCTGCTTGATTAGGCGAGTCCTGTTCTTCGCTATTGCGAATATTTCCACGTAAAATAATCGCTCTGAGCGTATCCATAGCACCAATAATATTTGTTTTGCCTGATGCATTAGGACCATAGATGACTGACGAACATAATGATTTCACATTCTTACGCTTCACTTTTTCTTGAAAGACACTATAGTCTAAACCGTGTTGTTTAGGGGCAGGTACCATTGAAAATAAAGCACGATGTTGAAAAGATTTATAGTTTTCTACCTCAAATTCTAAAAGCATATCATTCTACCTCCTCACTTCAGTATAATATCATATTTCCTTATTTTTCACCATATTTTTGATTCATTTTACATTTATTTCGCAAAATAGATTTATCAATAAAAAACAAAAAAAACAATGACGACATATGTCATCATTGTCTAGATACTACATTATTCCTGAACGATATATACAAACTTTGTTGTATAATTAGCGTCCTTGTTTGTAGCTGTATAAGTATATTCATCAGCATACTTTGTTAACTGTTTAGCTGTATCACTATCACCATTTAATGTATCAGCAAGTTCAGTTAACTTATCAATACCAGTCGTCTTGTATTCAGACATACCGCTTGCTAACTTATCAGCACCAGTTGATAACTGAGCACTACCATTAACAATCTGAGTAAATGCACTTGTTAACTGAGAAACACCACCGGCTAATTTATCAACGCCTTCAGTATATTCCTTCGTACCAGCATTTAACTTAGAAGAACCACTTACTAATGCAGAAATACCATTTGTAAGTGTTGGTAATTTGTCGACAGCAGTATCTAAGCCACTAGATAACTGACTTGATCCAGCATATAGCTTATTCAATCCATCACTTAATGATGTAATACCATTTACTAACTTATCAATATCACCAGTCTGTGATGCAACACTATCAATTGTTTCAAAGATTGTTTTTCCATCAATCTTGTTGTTAGGATCCGCATTCAATGCAGTTACAATCTGAGCACCCTTTGAAGTAGGCTTAGTACCATTCTTATAAGCTGTATAAGCAGCTGCTACTTCTTTAGCTAATGCCTTTGAATCAGTAGTTAATAGATATGCAGCTACCGTACCTTCCTGGCTTGTCTTTAAGCCGGTTGCAGTCTTATTAGCGACATCCTTAAGATCAGCGACATTTGCATTACTGCCCTGTTGAGTTGCACCAGCATTAAGTGAAGCTTCTACACTATCTTTAACCTTTTTTAATGTCGCTAATGCTGTTGCAACTGCTGTGCTGCCAGCAATATCCGCAGATTGTTTTAAAACAGTTAATTGTGTAGCTTGATTTTTTGCATCATTAGCTGTCTTTTCAAGTTGTTCTGCTTTAGCTTTATATGTTGCGGCATTGGCAGCATCGCCCTCCTGGGCATACTTAGCTGCGGCATCGGCAGCCTGCTTAGCGCCTGCAGCAGCCTGTGTAGCACCATTAGTTGCCTGTTTGATTAATGTATCTAATGCTTCATAAGTTAAACCAGCAGGTGCTTTACCTTCTTTAATAGCTGTTGCAATAACTGTATCTCTTGCTTCTTTAGCAGTTTTGTCTTTAAGACCACCAGCATTGTTATTGATAGCAGCAATATTTGTATTAAGAGCCTGAACCTGAGCTTTTAAAGCCATATTAGCACCTGTAGCACCAGCAGCATTCTGAATAGCTGACATTAATTTAGCATTGCTAGCAGCTGTGCCATCTTCATTTGTAGCTAATTGCTTATTCATTGTTTCATAGTATTTTGCCCCAGCACTAGCCTGCATACCATAAGCAACCTGCGTAAATGCTGCCTGTGTTAACTGTGTTTTCATTGAAGAAAGTTTGCCTTTACCAGCATTCATTTCATCAGTACCAGCCTTGGCCTGAGCAAGACCTTTTGTAAGTTCATCACTACCTGTTGCCGCTTTCTTTAAGCCATCAACAAGTGCACCTGATCCACTAGAAAGAGTACCTAAGCCACTTGCTAGCTGACTAGCACCATCTCTTAAGCTCTTAGAGTTCTTAGTCAATAAACCAGCCCCTGAATTAGCAGTTACTAAGCCAGAATTAAATGTCTTTGTACCATCACTTAGTGTTTTAGCACCTTTTGATAAGTCCGATGTACCAGTAACTAACTGGTTAGTCGCATCTTTAAGTTTGTTGAGGTCATCAAATGAACCATCAATCTTATCAAACATATTATTGATATCATCCGCAGTTGCAAGTTTAGGTGTGGCAACAGAATAGAATGATTTAATATCTAAATCTGTTGTATCAAATTCAATCTTGATTTCATCAAAACTCTTTAACTGATCTATGTTTAATGATTCATATAAACCAGGTGCTGCAACACCTACGATAATGTTATTTTCACCATTATTAACGACTTTACCATTGTTGATTGTGACATTCTTGTTGTTGTCAGAATTAAGTGTTGTAGCTAAGGCAATAGTAAATGGTGTATAGAGTGTTTTACCATTATAGTCATGTTTATCATTATTTGTATATTTGAATGAGATTTCTACATGTCCCTTCTTGCCTGAAGCATCTTTAGGACTAATTTCCTGTCCATCGAGTTTATATGATGTCTCAACAGTAATAGGTAACTGTCTTGTTGTCTTACCCTGATAGAAGATATCATTACCTTTACTCTTCCAAGTTAAATCATTACCATCTTTCTTATACTTTTCATCACCAGAAATATTCTTGATATTTGATAAGTCAGAATGATCTTTGATTTCTTCTTTCTTAGAACTCTTTAATTGTTCTGAAACAACCTGATAAGTGACATTGCCATCACCATCTACTTTTGTATATACAGTTTCATCTTTATCATAAGCTGCTACTGGTACAACATTCATCATTGTTGCTGCAACAGTAAGGGGAATAGCTTTCTTTAATACATTTTTCTTCATCCTACTTAGCCTCCTTTAAGCCTTTAAATCCAAATGAAGTATGAATAATAATCTTATCGAATAATAAGAGTAATGCAGGAACTACAAAGATAACAGTAACCATAGAGATCAATGCACCACGTGAAAGCATGATACAAATAGCTGAAATCATATCCATATCAGAGTAGAAACCAACACCAATAGTTGCGGCAAAGAAACATAAGGCTGATACAAAGATTGAACTTACTGAAGCCGTCATCGCCGTTCTTACTGACTGGAACTTATCTTCACCTGATTTTCTGACTTCAAGATACTTTGTACTCATTAATACGGCATAGTCGATTGTTGCACCTAACTGAATTGTACCAATGACAATACCAGCAACGAATGGAATCTGATCCCCCATATAGAATGGAACAGCTGTATTACAGAAAATCGCAAATTCAATCGCAATAACAAGAATAACTGGTAAAGAGAAACTCTTTAATACCAATGCCAAGATCACAAATACTGCAATAATAGATGCTGTATTGACGTTCTTAAAGTCCACATCGGCAATACTTACCATATCTCTCATTAATGGTCCTTCACCTGCGACAATTGCTTTCTTGTCATAGCTCTTAGCAATCTTATTAACAGTCTTGATCTGACTATTTAATTCATCAGTCGCAACACCATATTTAGAAGAAATCAAGATAATCTGATGTTTACCATCATCAATCATATCTCTTAAATCATCAGATAAGACATCTTCACTAATACCAGCACTTGATAACTTGGCATAGCTCATTGTTGTATCAATGCCCTTAACCTTTTCTATTTCCTTCACCATCTTATTTGTCTTTGAAGGACGTAAGTCACTATCTACAAGAATGAAATATGGTGAAACAATATCAAACTTATTCTTTAATTCATCATTAGCCTGAACACCAGGGAGTCTCTTAGGCAATCCGGCAGTTAAGTTATAGTAGCTTTGTGTTCTGCTTTGTCCATAGTAAGCAGGCACCATACATATTAAGAATACCACAAAGATAATCTTGTAATATTTCATGACGAAGTTCTTCACGCCCTTGAAGTTAGGCAACACATTCTTATGTGAAGTCTTCACAATAATAGGATCGCATACAAGAATAAGTGCAGGGAATAATGTTACTACAGTAATAACCCCAAAGACAACACCCTTGGCCATAACGATACCAATATCGGCACCAAGCTTTAAGGACATTGTACAAAGAGCTAAGAACCCAGCAATAGTTGTTGTTGAAGAACCAATAACAGAAATCATTGTTTCAGCAATTGCTTCTTCCATAGCTTCCTTCTTATCTTCTTTCTGAGTCTTCCAATATTCATATTTATGATATAAGAAGATAGAGAAGTCAGTTGTGACACCTAACTGAAGGACGGCAGCAATAGCCTGTGTAATATAGGAAATCTGACCTAAGAAATAGTTAGAACCCATATTAAAGAGAATCGCAACACCAATATTACCTAATAATAATACTGGTACAAAGAATGAATCCAAGGCAATCTGTAACACAATCATACAGAGAATAACGGCAATAATGACATAGGCGATAACTTCGCTTTGCGCCATCTGGGCTGTATCAAGTGTTGTTGCTGACATACCTGATACTTTGATATTCTTTTTCAAATCACGTATTTTCTGTACTGCTTCAAGTGTTTTATCATCAGATGTAGAATTCTTGAATGTTACAACAATCAAGTTACTATCATCCTTCTTAACCTTAGAAGCCACATTATCTGGTAACATTTCTATTGGAATAGAGTAACCAATAATATCATAGACAGATCCCACACGGTTAACAGAGTCAACCTTCTTAATTTCTTTTTCTAATTGTAAGATCTGCTTCGCATTCATATTTTCTGTAATGACAACAGAGAATGCCCCTTGTTTAAAGTCATCTGTCAGGATATCTTCACCCTTCATTGTTTCAACATCCTTAGGCAGATATGTAATAAGGTCATAGTTGATCTTCGTATTGAAATAACCAAATACTGATGGTATCAACAGCAATAAGCTCACTACGATGATCACCCATCTGCCTTTCGTTACAGCATGGCAGAATCGCTTCATATTTATTCCTCCCTACCAAAATGACCGATGGTCACCTTTAATTTACATGGCTATACTATACCAAAACTGACTTATAGTCAATTATTTTTATAATAAAATTGACTTTGGTCATTTTTTGTCATATCATACAAATGAAATGAAATAAAAAGGAGGTGTGCGTGTATGGAAGTCTTAAAAGAGATCAAAAGCAAGATTGAACAAAATAAAGAAGAAAAACGTACAAAACTACTCGAAAATGCTTACGAGCTTTTTGAAACAAAAGGCTTCAAGAAAACCTCTATTCAGGACATAGTCGATAAAGCTGGTGTTGCGAAAGGGACTTTCTATCTCTATTTTAAGAATAAGGAAGATATTCGAAATCACTTAGTTGCAGAGAAATCTAATAACTTATTCAAGCGTGCCATTGATGCTTTAAAGACACAGGATATTGATCAGTTTGATGAACAGATTATCTTTGTCATCAATCATGTTATTGATGATTTACAGAATGATAATGAAATCCTCTCCTTTATTAACCGCGATCTTTCATTAGGATTCTATAGTCATGAAATCAGTAAGATCTTTGATGATAATGCTTTGGGCTTATATGATTTGTTTGTAGAAGGCGTAAAGACAGTGAATAAGGGGATTGAGAATGTTGATATTGTGTTCTTTATGATTGTTGAACTCATTGGTACAACATGTTATCACTGTCTGCATGAACAGATACCTTGTGACATGGAAACCTATAAGCCATATCTCTACAAAGCTATTCGTGCCATCATCCATAGTGCATAATCTCGCCACTGCCTTATGGTAGTGGTTTTCTTATAAAGGATAATTTATAATCATAGAGCACTTCATCCCCTACTGAAATTTCAATTGTTAGATGAACCATTTTCAATCAAAGTATTGTAAATCAGCGTATTTATTTCAACCAAAAAAAGGAAAAGCGAAACGACTTTTCCTTTTTGATTACTATTGGCGTGCCTAACAAGATTTGAACTTGCAATCTTCAGTTCCGGAGACTGATGCGTTATCCGGTTACGCTATAGGCACATACCATTATTATAACGAATTCAACATCAATCATAAACTATTTTTTCTATTTTCTAACCTTATATTAACAACATTTTCTCTTCATCATCGAAACGAATTCACATTTAAATGTTTCTTCACAACAAATTCTATTACCGAAAAATGAATATTTTTTTAAAAGCGGGAATAGAATCTCAACCCTAAAATGATCATTACAAGAACTTATCATGAGAATTATGATTATCAAGGCATCCAGGTCATTGATATTCGTAGATGGTTACAGGAATAGGGTGATTTGAGGTTTAAGGTATATGCTAAAAAAGCCCTAAAAGGCTTTTCTAGCATTTTTCATTGTCTTTTTTCTTTCTTACAAAGCCTAATATCATTAATCCAATGGCAACTGGGTAGAGCACATTTAGAATATAGACAGAGAAACTTAATATGTTGTATAAGCCTAAGATAGAAATAAAGAAGCTTGATAATGTAAAGATGACTAGCCACTTCTTATAGCTAATCTTGTCATAGAGAGCATAGAAGTATTCAGAAATACTTGACAATAAGCCACAACAGACATTAAAGCAAGCAATAAAGAAGATAATTGCCACAAAGACCTGCCCTAGTCTTCCAAAACAAAGCATAACGATATAACTTAGAATATCAGCACCAGTGATATCCTTCACGCCAGAAAGGACGTTAGGATTCACTTGCATACCCATATAGGCAAGAAGCATATAGAGTATTGCCAATAATATACCGGCAATAATGCCTGATTTAATCGTTTCTTTCGCTAAGGCATTCTTGTCATGAATGCCAAAAGATTCTATATTGACCGCGATAATAAGACCAAAATTCAATCCTGCTAAACCATCCATTGTCTGATAGCCTGCTGAAAAGCCCGTTAAAAAGGGTTGTTTAAGATAACCCGTTGTAATGGGGTGATGCATGACAAATGGCATACGTATCAACACTGCTATAAATAATAGAATGATCATAGTAATGAGTATTGGCGTCATGATTTTCCCCAACAAGTCCTTAAGACGCATTGGCCTTAATGCAACAAGAAAAGCAAGAGTAAAGAAGAGGGCTGAATAAAGAAAACGCATAGCTAATAGCCCATTGCCACTCATATGTATAAAAGGCACAACAGCCATTTCAAAAGATGTACTAGCTGTTCTTGGAATAGCAATAATAGGGCCAATAATCAAACATACAAGTATTGTAAAGAGATAACCAAATTTAGGATGAATAAGGCTCCCTAAGTTAATGAGGTTACCATGCCTGGCAACAACGGCTACACCTAATATCGGCAAGATCACTGCTGTCGCTATCAGCCCAAGCATCGCTAAGGGTGTATGGGTTCCTGCCTGCATTCCAAGCATTGGTGGAAAAATGAGATTGCCTGCCCCAAAGAACATCGAGAAAAGCATAAAGCCAATCACAATGCTTTGTTTTCGTGTTAATTTCTTCAAAGATATTCTCCCTTCAAAAGCATTCTATTTCTACAAGAATCTAGACTTCATATTACACTATTTTTTATATGTGTACAGTATGATATGCAATACTTCAAAATAAACATTTTTGTTATGCAAAAAGCAGACATAGCATAAACATTCACATAAAAGAGAGACTTATTTCCTTAAAATCCCCATTTGCACAGTGGACCTATATAATGAAAAAACGTTTATGTTACAATGTCTACTTTCATTTTTCTTGATATTTTATCATGTTTTTTAATAGATTATCATTCTTTGAAGCACTTTTAACCTTACTCATTCTCTCATGATATAAGTTTAGCATAAAGCAAAAGCAATTGAGATTAACCTAATGATTCTTTCTATCTCATCATTTTCAATCCGTCCTACATTGCATCTCATGTAGAGTAATGTAGAAAAAATCCAGAGTGTTAAACTTAAAGATATGATTTTATTTGCCATTGGAACAATGACACAAAATTCAACACATAGTAGCATGACTCAAGCTCCCGTAATGAACTGCGATATAAAGAATCGTGGCTACTTTACACTATGGGAAAAACTAGCTACAAAACGTGAAGATTTTGGTCAGTTTGTGGAACTGCCAGGAAATGTCGTATTACTGTAGAAACAAGCGTGCATACTGCGATGACTACTGTCTACAAAATAACACATTTGGACCGTCCTGTTGATCCTCTGTTTGAAGGGCAATATGATATCCGTATGTTGAAAGCGGGCATTCTTACCATGTTAGTTGGGATAAATTAGAGTTGTCAGATCTACCTCCAATTAGTCCTTTGAAAATTCTCCAATTAGTCCTTTGAAAATTAAAGATACGATGAAGAATATTTTAGATAGCATTAATAGTATTGAACCTATACCAGAATGCTATCCTTGCGTTGGCAAAATAAATAATCAGACAGTAAGTCAAGGTGAGTTTTTGACTCACCTTGACTTTTCTTTATGATTTAATAAATGTAGAAATATCATTCTAATTCACAAAACAATATCTGAATATTCTTCTTGTGGCAAGTAAGTTTAACTCTAGCATTCTCATGATTCTTCAGTTTCATGTTCATCTCATCAGTATAAAGATGCAGCTCTCTCAAAACTCTTTATGGTCTTAATGGACCATAAAAATAACTTGCAGTTGCTCCACCATCAATTAGGAAAGTTGAACCAGTAATAAAGACACCTTTGTCACTCATTAATAGTTCGGCAACATTTGCAACTTCATCCGCTGTTCCTGGTCTTCCTGCCGGACATTTCGCAAACATATTCTTGTAAAATTCACCACGTGGACCATGAAATTCATCTAAAGCAAGAGGAGTCACAATGATGCCAGGAGCAATATCATTAATCCGCGCACCACGTTTTCCCCATTCTACTGACTGCGCCATGACACGTTTTTCATTACAGCGTTTGGCAAGTTGATATGCATGAAGCGTATCTCTAATATTTTCCTCTTGGAGTATTGGGAGTTGTAATAAGGCTTCAGTTGGTGTTGTGGCAAGCTGTTCATCTTCTTCTTGACTCAATGCAGGCATACGCCATCCTGACTGACTAGAAATCGTCACACCGACACCACCCTTCTTAATCACCTTTCCCACTTCTTCCAACAATACTGCCGTACCATATAAATCAACTTTGAGAATTGTTTCGATGGAAGCCTGACTAGGCGAAACACCAGCCCCATTGATAAGCATTTTAATATCACCAAATTCCTGTGCTACATGAATCATTTCTTGAATTGATTCACGAGAAGATAAATCCATTTCAAAAGGCACTACATCAAAACCTGCTTCATTCATCACCTTAGCGATGGCTTCTGAATTTTTCAAATTTTTATCTCCCATCACAATCTTCATTCCATAACCCATTCTACGAGCAATAGCCATACTGATCTGACCAGCTCCTGTTACAATCATTACATCTTTCATTTCTTAATTCCTTCCTATTCTTATATTTTCATCATTTCAATAATGTTCTTATCAATCACTTATTTCTCATCACTGATATTTTGCTTTGCCCATATTTCAATGGCTTTATATGCTTTTAAAGCATCTCCACCATGAATGGCGATAGAATTACCAAAATAAGCACCTTTACATACTTTACGTAAATCAAGTTCACTATGCCCAAGCCCACTTCCTTCATGAGTCATAAGTGCCATGACCTTCTTACCAGTAAAATCAAGTTTTTCAAGAAGGGAGAAAACTGGCATTGGGAAAGTTCCCCACCAGCATGGGCCACAGATAAATACATGATCATAAGCATCAATATCTTTTAAATATTGTTTTAATTCAGGACGGGCATGATTCTTCAATTCCTTTGCAGCTTCTTTTGTACATGTTTGATAATCTTCCGAATAATCATTGACTGGTTTTATCTCAAATAAATCGCCTCCGACTGAATCTTGAATAAACTCTGCACATATTTCACTATTACCTTTCTTTAAATCTTTTATACTCCCATTGACATAATTTTGTCCCTTCCGTGAATAATAAATAATCAAATTCTTTGCCATTACTTTTTCCTCCTTTTCTTAAGTCGACTTAAGAATAATTCAGAATTACTATTCAATCAAATCTTTATTCTTATCATATTGATTAGTTATACTTATTAATATATGATAAGAAGAGAAAAAATAGGGGATGAAATACAATGTTATTAAGACAAATAGAATACTTTCAGGCAGTCGTTGAAACAAGCAGTTTTTATCAAGCAGCAGAACAATGCCATGTATCACAATCAGCCATCTCCCAACAAATCAAAAAACTTGAAGAAGAGCTCGGAGTGAAGCTTCTTGACAGGCATAACAGGACCTTTTCTCTAACATCAGCTGGTGAACACTTTTACCGAAAAAGTCTTATCATCGTTAGTGATTTAAAACAAACGATAAGAGAAACACAAAGAATTGCAGATCAAAATCATACCGTTCTTCGTATTGGCTATTATAAAGGATACCATGGGAATGAACTTTCTGAGGCAATTGCACAGTTTTCATTAAAATATCCAACGATTGAAACAACTATCATGGCTGGTAGTCATGAAGAATTATATCGAGCTATGGAAAATGATCAGGTTGACTTAGTTTTAAATGATCAAAGAAGAGCCTTTTCTGATATGTATCATAATGAAATTCTATCTGAAAGCTATATGTATATTGAAATCTCTCATAATAATCCCTTGAGTCATCTCAAACAAATAGAAATATCAGAAATTAAGAACATGCCTTGCATCCTTGTCATTAATCAAACCGGGCGAAAAGAAGAGCAGCAATACTATGAGGATATTATTGGTATAAAGGGGGACTTTCTTTTTGCGGATTCCATGCAGGAAGCAAGACTTAAAATCATCACCGGTCAGGGTTATATGCCTGTTGATGTCATTGGTGTCCAGGATTGGTTTGATTCCACAATCGAGCGTATCCCTCTTGTCAGACAGGGTGAACCTGTCAAAAAGACCTACTGCGCCTTCTGGCATAAAAACAACTCTGGATACTATATTGAAGATTTTGCTGAAATGTTGAAAGCAATGTTTTAAAAGGCACTTGTTTAGAAATTATTTATATTTTTCTCCACTAATTCTTCATCTTTTCTTGTTAGGATTGAGTTCTAGAAAGTAGGTATGTTATGAGTATTGTTTTAGATGTTATGGCATTGAGCTTCATATATTATTTTGTATTCTTGAAAAGATGGAAACAAAGAGGTATGCGTGCCCTTCTTCTTAATACAACGATGTATATTTATATTTGTTTTGTATTTTACATTGATGCCCATGATGGCTAGTATTCCCCCATTTATTTGATCATAATGATGGATATGCTCCTATTAACCTTGTTTCCTTTATTGATGGCATCAATAAACGTGGAGATTATCTGCGCCAGATCATCCTTAATATCATTATGACTATTCCTTTTGGATTCTTCTTACCACTTGTTGGCAAGAAGATGAATCTGATCAAAACTTTATTTATAACGATGGCATTTTCTTTCAGTATTGAGTTCTTTCAGCTCTTCTCTATTGCGTATCGTGCAACAGATATAACTGATGTCATCACCAATACATTAGGTGGACTAATTGGCTATTGTCCCTATAAAGTACTTAACAGTCTCTTTGCTTCATCCACTATTTCTTATAATAAAGTGTATCAAGATTGCTTTGGCAATCTTTTTTGTTGAAGGAAAAAAGAAGAACATGTTGTCCTTCTTAGTTACCCAAATGAATAATATGCATATGGAATTCTTCTGCTATCATATGTTCAATGCGGCAGCCACGAGATTCCTCCCAGCCTGGTGCAAAGATAATAGCATCGGCATCAGATAACACAAGAATACTTTCTGATAATTGTTTAAGTCCAAATGTCTGTTCTTTTTGAATGACCGAATCTAATATTTCAATATCCTTCATATATGCATGAAGTTCCTTAACAATATCATTTCTCACTTTAACTATTTCTTCATCACTCTTATAAGCATATGGCTGTGAAATGTAAATCTTCATGGAAACCACCCCCTCATACTTTCTTAAGAAAAGTATACGCTAATTGATGACATTCCTCAATTCTCTTTCTTCACTGTGCTATAAAATAGATAATAAGGAGGTGCTGAATATGTCAAACAGAATAGAAAAGAACGTAGTCTTCATTGATAATATATTTCATTGCCTTCAAGACTACGAAAATAAAATAAAGTAAAGAACAAGCTTAACTTGATTATTTGTATACTTTAAAGTATACTACTTACAAGTATACAAATTGCGAATGAGGTGATGATTTTGATTGGTAGAAAAGAAGAATTAGAACATTTATATGAATTATATACAAGCTCTTCTTTTGAATTCTTAGTGATGTATGGGCGAAGAAGAGTGGGAAAAACAACAATACTCCAAGAATTCACCAAGAATACCAATAGCATTTTCTTTCCTGCACGAGAAAAGAATGACCCATTAAATCTAGAAGATTTCTCAAAAGTCATTCAATATCATTTTGATCATACCTTTATTGCTTCATTTCAAAGCTGGGAAGATGCATTTCATTATATTGGAACAAAAGTAACAGAAAGGACAGCCATTATTATTGATGAATTTCCTTATATTATTAATGAAAATCCTTCCGTAAAATCTATATTACAACATACCATTGATCATAGTTGGAAGAACAAAAATCTTTTTCTTATTCTTTGTGGGTCATCAGTGAGCATTATGGAAAGTGATGTCATGGGAAGAAAGAGTCCCTTGCATGATCGACAAACTTCTTCACTTGAAATTAAACCTTTCGATTATTACGAAAGCAGTCTCTTTTTCCCAAACTATTCCAACATAGATAAGTTATTAGCTTATGGGATATTAGGAGGTATTCCAAGATACTTAGAAGCTTTTGACCCAAATATCTCAATAGAACAAAATATAGCTTCTAAAATCATTAGAAATGGTGCATATCTTCACGAGGAGCCAGACAATTTGTTGAAAGCAGAATTAAGAGAAACAAATGTATATAGCAGTATTTTATCAGCCATTGCGAACGGGCGAAACAAGATAACTGATATAGCTAATTATATTCACGAGGACCGTTCCAAAGTATCCAAGTATTTGCTAACGCTACAAACATTACGATTAATTGAAAAAAGAGCTCCATGCGGTGAGTTAGAAACAAGTCGAAAATCTATCTATGTTATCAAAGATAATTTCTTTAAGTTTTGGTTCCGCTATGAATTCACAAACAACACCTATTACGCCATGTTGGGCGCTAAGCAAGCTGCTCACGAAATCATGAATGATATCAGCAATCTCATGGGTGATGCCTTTGAAGATATATGTAAAGAATATATGATTCGTCTTGCGAAAAAGAGAAAACTTCCCTTCATTCCTTATCACTTAGGTAAATGGTGGGGCACAAACCCAGCTATTAAAGCGCAGGATGATGTTGATTTATTAGCAATAGATAAAGCGGGTAAAAAAGCAATATTTGTAGAATGTAAATTCACTTCCAAGCCTATGCCCTATAATGAATATGAAGATCTTGTCATAGCCACGCGAGCCTTTAAGAATATAGAAGATAAACAACTCTGGTTTATCAGTAAATCTGGTTATTCAGACTCAGTCATTTCCCAAGCTAAAAAAGATGACACAGTTCTCTTAACTGTTGATGACCTATTCTTAGTTTAAGCACTAGCTGCTTACAATTATATTTTTAACTTTACATTCCCATATATTAATTCTTTAATATACAAATGAAAGTAGTGGTTTGTATGCTTAGTACGATACAAATAAATATTAATAATGAACTCAAAACAAAATCTGATCAGTTTTCAAAAATTTTGGAACTGATAAGTATTCCATACGTTAGCTGACGCAAAATATGGCTTTTATTTCGAAGTTACAAGAAAACCAGAGAATTCATATACTTTATATGACAGAAGAAGAGATTTTAGAGAAATTAAACAAATCTAGAGAATCAGCATCAAAAGGAAATTATGAGTCAGCTAAAGAGACCATATCAAGCCTAAAAAGCATGAATTATAGAAAAGTACTCATACAGTAATAAAAGAGATGCATACATTACATATCAGGATTCCTCAACGAGTCATACAACTCATATTGGAATCCTTTTTGCCTATATAAATATGATCATATTGACGTTAACTTGCTTTTTCGTGCAAAATTAATAATTCAAGAAACATAGTTCTTACTTAAGCATATACAAACATTAAAACTATATATGATAGCGAGCTTCACTCAGTTATATACAAATCTTATTTCAAGAAATCAATGCAATAACGAATATAATATCAATCAGAAAACATAAATCCTTCCGTATTTATGAGAGTTGTTCCTTATCAGAAAACTATATTTGTACAAAAAATAGGAATAAAAAATAATCGGATTGGCACATGCCGTGAGAAGAATTGAATGGTAGCTGGCTAACAGCGAGCTTAAGAAAGCCAAGAAGGAACAGGACAAGAGAGCTCCTGGTTCGTTTATAGTTCTTGTTGTAGTGTCATTTCGGTTCCTCCTGGTAAATTCAGAGTGCTCCTGATATTCCGAAAATAATCAGACACTCTGAAAATTCCAGGAATAAACAGAAACCCTGTTTAGACCTATTCTAACCCTAGGGCGCATTACTATCGATACACTATATTATTTGGCGCTTACATTGTTTTGCCAATCCAAAGTAAAAGCGAAGACTCATCATCTTTGCTTGTTTGCTTCCTTGTGCTGTTTAACAACTTCATTCGCTTCTTTTTCTGTACGATACAACTTTGATTCACGGACACGAGTACCAGAAGGACCGAAGTTTCCATTATTCGAAAACACAATGGTACAAAATCCTCCAGCATTACGTACAACCTTAGCTTTCTTTTCAAAGATAGAAGAAGCAATATATTAAGCAGTATCTCTTTCATTAAATTTTTGCATTTTATTCTAAATTTTCATTATTTATATTATCTAGCTTATTTTTTAGTGAAGTATCGTTTTCAGAAAATGAAATTTCAATTATTTTATTAGTGATTTGTTCAAATAGATCTTTGATTTTACTTAGAACCAGTGCATCTTTACCCACATTTTCAATTTCATCATACGTGTATGTATCTCCTAAAGAGTAATCTAATATATCATATATATCTTTCGCATTTAATGTTCGAATTTCTTTGGAAATCTTAAATTTTTCATTACCATTTACACTGATAATAAAATGGTTTTGATCTGCTTTAAAACCAATGTTTTTATTCATATATTTTTAGCCTCTTTTCAATCATTTCTTTTCCTCCGTCTAATGTATCTGCAACGATTTTTAAAATGTTTTCTCTTTTTGAATCATTTTCATATTCTAAACATCCAGATAAAGCATTAATTGTATCATTTGTTTTTGATAGATAAATAATATTATCTGCATCTAAATTAACAACCAAAAGGGGGTTATGTGTAACTAGTATTAATTGTTTTTGATTTCGATTTCTATTCAAATATACTAAAAGCTTTTCAGCAATTCTATTGTTTGAAATATTATCTTCAGGTTGATCTATCATTAATACATCCCAATCATTATCTTCGTTAGTTTGAAATCTATAATATACAAGTGACATTTCTCCCAATGTATTTCCAATAGAATCGTCTGTTGTTTCTTCTTTAATGAATGATTTTTGATCTTTTGCCCATTTTAAAAATTTATCAAAATTACTGTTCCAAATTTCATTTATTTTTTCCATTTCTTTGCATCCATATAATGCAGACTGAAATTCATTTTTAGTAGTAATGGAATATAGTGAAGAAGGATTCTTGTAATTTTTAGTAAACATCAAATCAAAAAACTTTGAACTAACATCAATATCATTATAATTAGTTTCACGTGTAAAAACATACCCGTTATACCGTTTAATTGATTTTCCAACTATAGGTTCTGGAATTTTAACTTCTTCACTTTTTGCATTATTTAATTGGACAGCATTAACTATATAACTTATAAAATCTGCCTTTTGTTTTTTATAAGTTTGTATTTCCTGATCTTCGCTAGTAGATAACAATCTAATGTTTGCATTGTATTCTTTTGTTTCTGCAATAATAATATTTTTAATTTTATTTTTTAAAGAGATATCTTTTTCTTTTTTATCAATTTTTAAATATATACTTTCTAATTGCAAAATAGAATTACGTAAAATTAATTTTTCTTCTTTAGAGTAGTAATTATTATCATATTCTGAAATGAGCAAATTAAGGATCCTAGATAACCTTTGTCTACGTTCAGTATGAAGATTGACTTCATCCGATAAATCCTCTTGCAATATTGAAATATAAAGTGTTGATGCATCTTCATAATCCAAATTAAATTTAAAATTTGTTCTTTCAAGAGAATTAATTGCTGTATGTTTTTGAATGTTTTCTTCAATTATCTTTTTTAGTTGACTAGAAAAAGCAGAATAATGCGTATCAAAATCAGAGGTGTCAATGGTGTTAAATAATTCCTCTGTTTGAAATAATTCATTATTTTGAAACTTTTCGATTAATTCTGCTTGATGTATCACCTTTAAATGTAAACTTGAAGAATTTATATTAATCTTATTTTTCTTTTTTAAACTTTTTATATACTGAGGTAAGGTTGAATCACTCAAAATGTTAAATAATGTACTTTTACCAGATCCATTTTCACCAATAATTACATTTATGCTTGGATCTAATGGAATTGAGTTTCCATTGATTTCAAACGAATTAATGTAATTAGTATCGCTTTTATCTGCTCTGTTAAATCTTGTGTTTGGAGATGTCAATCCTAATAGTAATCCTTTGAATGTTGGAAGTATTTTGCACTTTGAAAAATATGCATTACTTACCGAAGATTCTTTATCATGTTTTGGATAGTATTTCCAATCATGACAATCTGATCCGGTAATCAAAGCAATATTTGAATCAATATTTTTTAAATTATTTTTAAGTATTCCCTCAACATTCGGTTTTTGATATTCTAAAGCATTGATATACCCAATTTTTAATATTTTATAAGGATTACTTACACTTTCACTTAATGAATTATGTCCGGTGCTTTCTTTATCTAAACTACAGCGTTGATGAACAATTAGAATTGTATTCAAACCGATAGATTTAAGAATGTTTTCGAAGTCATCTTTTGTATAAAATCCATTTTTATCTTGTATCAAATTATTTTGTATTGTTTCTGATATAGATATCATATCAGCTTCTTTAGATTCTTCTTTGACATCAAAGATTGCAATTATGTGAGCTGTATCTTTGTCTGATTCGAATTTTACATCAAATTCAATTCCGTGAAGTAGATTTAAAGCGTGATATTGTTCCAAATTCAATTTGTTTATTAATTCTTTATATAAATCAATATCATATCTATTATGATCAGTTATTGAGAATAAAGAAATATTATTTTCAATCAATTTATTCAATAAGACATCAATATTATCCATTGAAGAATTATAAACTATTGAAGTGCCATCTTTGTAATTTGGCTCTTTATAAGAACTTGCATATGAATGAATATGTAAATCTAATTTAATATTATTGTTAAGTGTCAAAATTTCATCTCCTATATTTTAGTATTTTTAGTTCTTCAACAAAATAAAAAAACGGTTAATCTGATATGATCCCTGTCAAGTAGACAGAGAAAATATCCAAAACAACTACCAAGCAAGGTCAATTAGATTTGGCCTTGTTTTTTATTGTTGTGCTTGCTCCTGGTGTTTTGCTTTGCTCTTCTCAATCCTTTCCCAGAATCGTTCTATTCTTTTGTTTGGTGCAATCGGATACTGTTCCGGTGTATTTGCAGTCAGTGCTTCCTGTCTTACCTGGTACGCAGTCTTCCCTTGAAAACGTTTCTGTGGATATCTGTAGATATAGTATTCATATGTCCGGTAAATGATCTCTGCAGCTTCCTCATACGTATG
>NZ_JNKU01000026.1 GCF_000702165.1 Sharpea azabuensis DSM 18934 | reverse complement strand
AGTTTCTGTTCAAATGTATATTTTGCTTTTCGTCCCATAATAAAACCCCCTAAAAGCAGGGCAGTACATATTGTGTATTTGTACTGTCTACCTTTAGGGGATCGTATCAAATCGGACATCTTTTCTTATGCATGCATTGTCAATACTGTCTGTAAGAATGATGTGGCCTGATTGATATAGTCAGGAGCACTCTTGACATAAAGTGAGATTTCTTTATCGGCATATTTGAATTTTGGCTTTGTAAAGAGCTTATTGGCAATACCAAAAAGCTTTTCACCATCCGCTTTTTCTGAGAATTCCTGAGTGAAGCGCATAGTAATCCCATTAGGATCTTCCTTGACTTCATCAAGATTCTTATTATGACAAAGGATTTCAAAACGGCGTTTCACAACAATATTCTCTACTTCGTGAGGAAGCTTACCATAGAGATCGACAAGTTCTTTTTCAACTGCATTGAGTTCTGTCATCTTGTTCGCATGATAGACTTTTTGATAGAGTTCTAGTTTTTCCATATCACTCTCCACATAGTCTTCTGGAATATAGCCATTAACTTTGACATTCTTGGCTGGAACAATATCACTTTCTTCCTCTTTCTTACCCTGCTTTTCATTAATTGCATCCTGTAAGATCTTCATATACATATCGAAACCAACTGTATCAATAAAGCCGGCCTGTTCACCACCTAAGATATCACCTGCCCCACGGATGGATAAATCACGCATGGCAATCTTATAGCCTGAGCCAAGCTGGGTGAAGTCTTTGATCGCTTTAAGACGCTTTGTGGCTTCTTCATTGAGTTGTTTGTTTTTACGATACAATAAATAAGCATAGGCTAAGCGTTCAGAACGGCCAACACGCCCCTTGATCTGATAGAGCTGGGCTAAGCCAAAACGATCCGCATCTTCAACAATAATGGTATTGGCATTAGGAATATCAATACCTGTTTCAATAATTGTTGTACAGATAAGAATATCATATTGATGTTCAACAAAGTCATTCATGACATCTTCAAGTTCTTCTTTTTTCATCTGTCCATGACCGATACCAATTCTTGCATTTGGTAACATGTTTTGAATCATGCTGGCAGTTTCCATAATATTCTCGGTACGATTATGGAGATAGAAGACCTGACCGCCACGGGCTAATTCTCGTTCAATGACCTGTCTTATTAATGGTGGATTCATTTCAGCTACATATGTCTGGACAGGCAGTCTGTTCATTGGTGGTGTTTCTATCTGACTTAGACCACGTACGCCCATCAAGCTCATTTGTAGTGTTCTTGGAATTGGTGTAGCAGTAAGGGTAAGCACATCAATTGTCTTACGATATTCCTTTATCTTCTCTTTCTGACGAACCCCAAAGCGCTGTTCTTCATCAATGCAAAGCAAGCCTAAATCCTTATAGACAACATCTTTAGAAAGCAAACGATGTGTCCCAACAATTAAATCAACTTTGCCTTCTTTAAGATCACTAAGAATGGTTTTTTTCTCTTTTGTCGTTGTAAAACGATTTAATAATCTTATTTCAACCGGGAAATTCTCAAATCGCTTGCACATCGTATGATAGTGCTGTTGCGAAAGAATGGTTGTTGGACAAAGGAATGCACACTGTTTACCACTTAAGATTGCTTTCATACAAGCACGTAAAGCTACTTCCGTCTTCCCAAAACCAACATCCCCACAAAGAAGTCGATCCATTGGTCGAGGCTTTTCCATATCCGCCTTGATTTCATCAACCGAGCGCTGCTGGTCAGGAGTAAGATTATAGCCAAATTGTTCTTCAAACTCAACCTGCATTGCACTGTCGGGTTCAAAGGCAAATCCTGGCTGCTTCATTCTTTCCGCATAAAGTGCAATCAATTCATCAGCCAAGCCATCGACTTTCTGTCGTACGCGAGCTTTTTCTTTTTGCCACTTTGTGCTGTTAAGTTCGTTGATTCTTGGAACTTTTCCATCCTTCGCAGAATATTTGCGAATAAGCTGGAAATTTTCTACTGGGACATAGAGAACATCATTACCTTTATAGGCAATATAGAGGTAGTCTTTATGCACACCACCCACTTCAAGGGTCTTAATGCCCATATACTGACCTATTCCATTCACATCATGAACAACATAATCGCCAATATTTAATTCATTATAGTCTTTAATAATTGTGGCATTTTTATATTTAATATAACGCTTTTTATGTGTGGCACTCTTAAAAAGTTCATTAGAAGTAAAGACAGCAACTCTCTCATCAACAAACTCCATGCCTTCAGGCAGGTTGGCAAGACAGATGTTAATGCCCTCATAGATTGCATCATCAACAGAGACAAGTGTATACTTCATCCCTAGTTCATCAAACATATTGACCATGCTGTCAACCTGATGCTTTTCACTTAAGGCCAAGAGCACTTTATCATAGGTCAGATAGTCGTTAAGCTGAGAAATGAATGTCTTTGAATTCACTAAGGAAATCTGCACCGGGCGAGCATTAAATAAGACCTGGTGATCTTTACTCTTAAAGCAGATGAAGTCGATCTGATGTTTCTTAAGTAAAGATACAACATCCTGATAGAGCTTAAGCCCCTTCAACATTTCTCCAATTTCTTCTAGTTCATGGAAATAGTAGAACGATTCTTCGGCAAAACGTTTATATTGTTCATTAATGCCTTCATAACTTGCTGTGACAAGAAGGCAATTAGGCGCATAATCTAATAAAGATCCCGTTGAGCGAAACAATGAGAGGTATTGATAGCTACGTGGTGTAAATTCACGGGCATATAGCGATTGTATATCCATTTCAATATTCTCATCAAGTTCTTCTTTATATTCACCTTCGAGCTGACTTTTTGCTTTGAGGGCTTTGATTGCTTCAACAACCTCATCCACTTCTTCTTCGCGGTAAAGCATGTCTGTAGCAGGCAATATTTCTACTTCTTTGACATTCTCACTACGTCTTTGCGTATCCTTGTCATAGAAAGAGATGGTATCAATTTCATCATCAAAGAATTCAATACGAATGGGTGATTCATATTGAATCGAATAGACATCAATAACACCCCCACGCTTACTCATATAAAATGGTGAGTCAACACGCTGTGTCACCTGATAACCCATTGATACAAGCTGTTTTCTAAGAATGCTTGGTTCAATAATTTGTCCTACATGTAATGATAATTTATTTTCTTTAAAGACTTCTGGAGAGCTGACATAGCGAATAATGGAATGTGTATGTGCGACAACAATCACTGGCTTATTCTCGCAAAGCGCATTTAAGGCATTCACACGCTCCCCAAGCAGTTCATAAGAATATGCGACAGCTTCAACACGTAATGATTCATCACTAGGAAAATAAACCACATCATTAATCATATTCTGCAAGCTTGTATAAAGCTGCATAGCTTGATACTGTGATTCTTTGACAATAATCATTGTACGTGGCTGAAGCAAAAAAGCACTAGCGATGAGGTAAGCCTCATCACTAGCTTCATTCGTAACAATTTCTCCCTTGCCTTTAAGCATTGTCTTAACGGCAGGGTTATTTTTTAATATCTCAACAATTTTTTTCATTTCATCACCCATTATACTGATTCATGACTTTATTGATATCGTCCGTCTCAATCCAGCATATAATAGCATCCACAGCCTTATCAATACCAGGTAATAAGAGCTGCATCTCAGGTATTGAGAAATGGCCAAGGACCCAATCCACTGTATCATAATGCTTCATCTTATCAATACCAACACGGATACGCTTGAATTCCTGCGTATGCATATGGGCAATCAGACTCTTGATGCCATTATGACCACCAGCTGAACCTTTTAGGCGAATACGCAATTTGCCTGTTGGCATGTCCATATCATCATAGACAACCATGACATCATCACTGTCCACCTTAAAATATTTCATCACCTGGCTAACAGATTGACCTGATTCATTCATATATGTCTGAGGCTTTAATAGAATGACATCTTCACCATGATACTTAAATTTCGTATAAAGGCCATCAAACTTCTTTGTATCAATAGATACGTTGAGTTTTTTCGCTAAAGCATCCATGACCATGAATCCAGTATTATGTCTTGTTTGATCATACTTCTTTCCCGGATTACCTAATCCTATAATTAATTTCATATCATCCTCTATCTTGCACAAATCACCATAGATACACCTGTAACGGTCATATGACGATTGACAATACTTTCATTTTCCATGCAATAGAGCACTTTATAATCATCATCAATCTCAACATCAATCTTGTCATAAGAAGGATTGAAATAAATGCGGAAGTCACGATACTCCCCTTCATCCTGCCAGACATGATATTCAATCATGCGATGATTCAGATTGTTGATTTCAAGATGTGCACGCATATCATCATAATCAAACATTCTAAAGCACTTATTGTTTTTTCTTAACTTAATAAACAAAGCTACATCCTTTGTCACTTCAATATAGCGATCACGACGACCCCAGTCTAACTGGTTCACCATGTCACCAGCATTATAGGAGTTATTATTACCCTGCTTTGTATCGAAGAATTCCTGACCAGCATGCAAGAAAGGAATACCCTGGGCGAATATCGTCATGCCAATCCCCATCAAGCAGCGTCTTTCCTTACAAAGATCATTTTCTTCCACATTTGAAACATTGATCTTATCATACATGGTCGCATTATCATGACATTCAATATAATTAAGATTCTGTTCAATTGAGTAGAATTTCTGATAATCAGCCATACAGATAATGGCTTCATTTGTCTTATATGTATCCCCAGAAACATAACCTTTTGTTTCAATCTGGTTATTACCACGAAGAGTGTCTCTAAAATGATCATTAAAGAAACCTACTCCTGGTGTCTGGTGGTTGTTTTCTATCGTTGTACGTTCATTCTCAGGAATAGCCGTACCCATATTCCAGCCTTCACCATAAAGCATGAAACTTGGGTCAATCTTCTTTCCCTGTGCAAGAATCATATTGACTGTTTCAATATCGACAATCCCCATTAAATCCATTCTAAAGCCATCTGCACCATATAATACTTGCCAGCGCTTAAGGGTATCAAGAATATATTTACGGCACATCTTGCCTTTACTATTTAAGTCATTACCACACCATGAGCCATTAGAAAGATTACCATTTTCATCCCTTCTAAAGAAATAATATGGGCATGTCTTTTCCAATGTATTCTTATTGACATCATGCATATGATTATAGACAACATCAATAATAACACGCATACGGTGGCGATGAAGATTATCAATCATTTCCTGGCATTCACGAATGCGGCGATAGCCATCATTAGGCAAAGTGACATAACTGCCTTCTGTGACATTGTATTGAGCTGGATCATAGCCCCAGTTATAGAGATCATAAGGGTGATCCTCATCGACTGTCGCAAAGTCATTAATTGGCATTAACTGGACATGTGTAATACCAAGTTTTTCAAGATAATCTACACCTGTTGAATGTCCCATGACGGTTTTATTACCTGTTTCTGAAAAAGCGAGAAACTTGCCTTTATGACGCAATCCGCCATAGCCATCCATTGAGAAATCACGTACGCCAACTTCATAAATGATGGCATCAGTGTAATGTTCAACAGCCTTTAAAGGATATTTCTTTGGTTTAACCTTATTGAGATCAATGACAACTGAAGAAGCCATATTTGCGGTAGAAGCATAGGCATAAGGATCACAGCTTTCTACTGAATCTTCATTCATCTTAATTTCATAGAGATAATTCCAGTTATCTAAATCTTTAAATACTTTAGCACTGTAGACACCTTTTTCTTCTCGCTTCATTGGGAAAAAGAGTGTTGTCCCATTACGAAAGACTTTCAATGTCACTTCTGTAGAAAGTGGTGACCAGACTTTAAAGGTTGTTACTCCTGGTGTGTAATGGGCACCTAGATCATCTCCATCATAATAAAAGAGATCATCAAACTCTTTAGTCAGAGCAATTGGTGAGAAATCAACATAACAAGTTAGTCCATAAGCATCAGAAATGACATAACTTCTTCCTAAGATGACAGAGGCATGAAGCAAATAGGTATTAAAGCCATTTTCTTCCTGTCCCATATCACCATGAAGCAGCTTTTGTTCTGTAGTGAGTGTATCTTTTATATAAAATTTTGGTGAGATTCCATTATAGTAGCCTTTAGAAAGGTAGACCTTAACGACATCAAAGGCAATCGCCTCGGCATACATTCTAATTGATTGTCTCTGCATTACAAAACGCCCCTTT
The DNA here is from genome assembly GCF_000702165.1 of Sharpea azabuensis DSM 18934. Lineage (GTDB taxonomy): Bacteria > Bacillota_I > Bacilli_A > Erysipelotrichales > Coprobacillaceae > Sharpea > Sharpea azabuensis. Next base: position 33,164 of record NZ_JNKU01000026.1, on the reverse strand, counting down.
CACATTTTCTTATTCTATCATAATTTATTCGAGATACAACTTGAATGCATGAAAAGACCTGCATTGGCAGGTCTTTCAATTAGACTTCTTGATTACTCAACAAGGCATCGAGTACTTCTGTTACACGTTCATACTCTTCATCTGTTTCAATTTCTTCAAGTTCATCTTCTGGTGTATCTGGATCACGATAGAATACAAATACATTGACATCATCTTCACCATCATCACCAAATAACATGTATTCACGGCCTGTTTCTTCATCAGTATAGGAGAAAATTAAGCTAACTTCCTTTTCTGCACCTGATTCATCAACAATTGTGATTGGTTCATTTGTAAAATCCATTACTTATTTGCTACCCTTTCTAAGTGCCAAATATCTTTCACATAGTCTTCGATTGTACGATCACTTGAGAAATAACCACTCATAGCGATATTCATAATGCACATCTTAGCCCAGTTATCTCTATCTTTATAGAGTTCATTAATCTTTTCCTGTGCTTTGACATAGCTATCGAAGTCTACTAAGAGATAATATTCATCATTATGGCTCATTAATTCATCAAAGATTAATTTAAATTCTTCACGACTAGAAGCAAATGTGCCATCTGTTAATGAATCAACAACCTTCTTGATTCTAAAGTCATTATTGTAATAATCCCAAGCATGATAACTATTATCAGCTTTCAATTTATTAATATCTTCAACCTTCATACCGAAGATGACGCAGTTTTCATCTCCAACACGTTCAGCAATTTCAACATTGGCACCATCCAATGTACCTAGTGTAACGGCCCCATTCATCATGAATTTCATATTTGAAGTACCTGATGCTTCTTTACCAGCTGTCGAAATCTGTTCAGAGACATCGGCAGCAGGAATAATATGTTCAGCAATTGTAACACCATAGTTTTCAATGAAAACAACCTTTAAGTACTGATTTGTTACAGGGTCGTTGTTCACAACATCAGCAACAGCATTAATCAATTTAATAACTTTCTTTGCGAAGTAGTATGATGGTGCAGCCTTAGCCCCGAAGATATATGTATGTGGATAGATTCTAAAACTTGGATCTTCCTTCATACGCTGATATAAGTAAATAACATGCATGATATTTAATAACTGACGTTTATAAGCATGTAATCTCTTAACCTGGATATCAAAGATAGAATTAACATCTACTTCAATACCATTATGTTCCTTGATATATCTTGCAAGATCTTCTTTACGCTGATATTTCACATTGAGGAACTTAGAGCGAATAATGGAATCATCAGCAAACTTCTTAAGTTTCTCTAAGTCATCTGGATGTTTAATCCAGCTATCCCCAATAGCTTCATGTAATAAGTCAGCTAACTGTGGGTTACAGTAAGCAAGCCAACGACGATGTGTTACACCATTTGTCTTGTTGTTGAATTTACCTGGGAAAATGCGATCGAAATCCTGCATTTCACGATTCTTTAAGATATCTGTATGAAGTGCGGCAACCCCATTAACAGAGAATGATCCAGCAATTGCCAGTCTAGCCATATGGACCTGACCATCACGTAAGATCATGACACGATTCAATAATTGTTCATCACCATTAGAAGCAATCTTTACATAACCGATGAAACGACGATGAATTTCTTCGATGATCTGATAGATACGTGGTAAAAGATTTTTCATCATTTCGATTGGCCATTTTTCCAATGCTTCAGCTAAGATTGTATGGTTTGTATAAGCACATGTATGTGTAACAATATCCCATGCTTCATCCCATTCAAATTCATAATCATCAATCAGGATTCTCATTAATTCAGGAATAACAAGAACTGGATGGGTATCATTTAACTGAATAACATTCTTATCCGCAAAATTATGTAAATCTGGATAAACTCTTAAGTGTGCACGCACAATTGAATTCAAGCCAGCAGCTACAAAGAAGTATTGCTGTTTTAAACGTAACATCTTACCAGCTGGTGTTGAATCATCTGGATAAAGTGTCTGTGTGATATCATTAACTTCCTGTGTATACTGACGGAAATCTTTATTTCTTGGGATATCATCAGCTGGTTCTGACTTCCATAGTCTTAATGTATTCGTAACTTTTGTATCAGCACCAACGATTGGGACATCATATGGCACAGCACGTACTAATTCAGCATCAACATGCTCCCATTTTTGTTTGTCACCATTCCATACAACATGACCAAAGAATTTAACATCACACTGATGCTTTGGTTTACGAACTTCCCAGGCATTGCCAAGTCTTAACCACTGATCTGGTACTTCAACCTGATATCCATCTTCAATCTTCTGTTCAAAGAAGCCATATGTATAACGGATTGTATGTCCAAAAGCAGGATAAGAGAGTGATGCAAGTGAGTCCATAAAACATGCTGCAAGACGGCCTAAACCACCATTACCTAAACCAGCATCTGATTCAAGTTCTTCAAGTTCATGGATATTAATGCCATAGTCAGCTAAACCTTCCTTGGCAATATCATAAATTCCAAGGTTCATCATGTTATTGACTAATAAACGCCCCATTAAGAATTCCATTGAAAAATAATGAACCTGTTTTTGTTCATGTTGCTGAACACTCATTTTAGTCATAGCCCAGTTGACTGAAGCATAATCACGAACCATGTTTTCAAGAATCATGAACTTTTCAGTAATATGAGATTCTTCTACAGTACGACCATATGTTTCAATGATTCGCTTAGAGAACTCATACTTAAATTCTTCTTTTGTTTTAAACATTTAGCAAATTTCCCCCAAATTAAGTTAGTTTGTAGTTTTTTTCTTTGTCTTACTTGCTTTTTTTGGAGCCTTTTCTGCAGCCTTTTTTGTGGCGGTTTTCTTTGCAGGGGCAGCCTTAGTAGACTTCTTCACTGTATCACTTTTTGTTTTGGCTTGCACTTCTTTTTTAACTGTTGTTTTCTTTTCTTCAGCTTTTTTAGCCTCAGCTTCTGCTTTTGCCTGATCTTCAGCTTCTTTTTTAGCTTTTGCTTCAGCTTCTTTTCTTGCTTTTTCTTCAGCTTCTGCTTTTGCTTTACGTACACTATTAAGTGTTTCTTCACCATGATATTCAAATACGCATGATGCTAATGGTGCTAATTTAACTTTAATATAGTTTTCTTCATTGAGAACTTTGCCCTTCTTTGAACGAATTGCACGACTATTGACATAGTTAGAGCCAGTATATTCAGCTGCATCAGTATTTAATACTTCCTTATAGCTACCAGCAAAAGGAACAGGTACAGTATATTCTTCATGCTGATTACCAATGAAGTTACCAACAAAGACTAAGCATCCTCCATCTGGATTCATTCTTGCATAAGCAAATACTGACTGACTATTATCATCAACAACTAACCATCTAAATGAGTCAGGATTATAGTCATCATAGAAAGCATCATGAGTTGTATAAAGCTTATTTAAATCTCTAAAGAATTTATTGAAGCTATCATGCTGTGGGTATTTCAAGATACTCCAGCCTAAAGCCTTTCTTTCATCCCATTCTTTATATTCAGCTAATTCATTCCCCATGAAGTTAAGCTTCTTACCTGGATGTGTAAACATATATGTATAAAGCGATTTAACTTGTGCAAACTTCTGATCATTGTTGCCCCACATCTTATCGAGGATTGTACCTTTTGAATGAACAACTTCATCATGTGAGAATGGTAAGATAAAGTTTTCAGTATAGAAATACATCATTGAGAATGTTAATAAATTATGATCATACTGACGATAAACTGGATCTTCTTTGAAATATCTTAAGGTATCATTCATCCAGCCCATATCCCACTTATAGTCAAAGCCAACACCACCATCAGCAACACTCTTAGTGACATATGGGAAATCTGTTGAATCTTCGGCAATCATCATAACACCAGGGAATTTCTCTGTCATATTGCTGTTGAGGCGCTTTAAGAATTCAATGGCACCATCATTCTGGCCAATGAATTTATTGCCCTTCCAATAAAGCATATTGCTGACAGCATCAAAACGGAAACCATCAACATGATAAATATCAGCCCAGAAATCAACGGCAGACATTAAGAACGAACGTACTTCTTCTTTACCACAATCAAAATAGACAGAATCCCATTCAGAATATCTTCTATTAATATCATCATATTCATAAACACAGCCACCATCAAACATATGTAAACCATGACCATCTTTAACGAAGTGCGCTAAAACCATATCCATAATGACACCAAGCCCTGCTTCATGCGCTGCATCAACAAAAGCCATCAGCTGTTTTGGATGTCCATAACGACTTGTAGCTGAGAAATAACCAGTTGCTTGATAACCCCATGATCCATCAAATGGGAATTCATTTAATGGCATAAGTTCAAGATGTGTAAAGCCATGATCAACGGCATATGGAATGATCTGATCTATAAGTTCTTCATAAGAATAGAATTCGCCATCTTCTGTATCGGTAAATTCTTTCTTTAACTTCCAGCTACCTAAGTTTGCTTCATAAATTGAGAGTGGCTTATGGAAGTTCTTATCACGATTTTTCATCCATTTCGCATCAGTCCACTCATATCCAGCTAAATCAAAATACTTGCTACCTGTACCAGGTCTCATTTCACTAAAGAATGCATATGGATCAGCCTTATCTATAAGTGCTCCAGATGATGTTTCAATACGATATTTATAAACTTGGAATTCCTGGACATTAGGAATGAATTTTGTGAAAATACCACCATCCGTATATCTCTCCATATAGTCTAGCTTGCCATCCCAAAGGTTGAAATCCCCAACAACCTGGACGCTTCTTGCATGTGGTGCATAAACAGTAAAACGCACACCCTTCTCCCCATTATATTCTTCAGGATGTGCACCAAACACCTTATAAGCTTCCATGCATTTTCCTTCATGGAATAATTGAATTAAAAAGTTATCTAACATAAAAAATGTAACTCCTTTCATTTACCTTCATTATACATGATACATGCAAATATTCCATGTCTTTTCGACAACTCACAAAAATATTGTCATCAATACTTTACTTAAAAAATAGCCTCATTTTCATTTCAAATTCAAAACATTTTCATATTATCACCATTTCATCTTGATTTCTTGATGCTTGCGAGAATGTTAGAAAATATGCACATCATTATAGTGTTAATGAAAATTTTTATTCCAGTTCAGGAAATGTGATTAGATATACTCATTTTATTGACAGACTTCACAATTTAGCTTATATTGGGCTTGCGAGATCTGCATTCAAGCAAATCGAAGGGACAAGAGCTGCTACTCTTGTCCCTTCTAGCTTTTAACGAGGCTTAGCTCAGGCATGCTTTATAGCCTTTATGAGTTGCCTGATGACAAGCTCCAGTGCCTTCTCTGCCATCAGCTTGATGACGGCCTCGACTGCACTTCTCAAGAGCCATAGGATAACCTGCATCCAAGCACCTCCTTTCCCGCCACAAATCGGAGGCGGAAGAAAAGTGCTCCTATATATGTATTCGCTAGAAATTCACTTTTTACTCAAAAGAAATTACATTTTTTCAAACTTCAATTTCACGATCATTGGTCAATCAAAAAAAGTATTGCATTTAGCATTGCTTTTTGTTAGAATGAGTGGGCAAATGAACGAAAGGATGAGGTGAGAACTATGGCACACATGAAACAGCAGATCAAAAGATATAAAAACGATTATAAGAAACATGCAAAGAATGTTGCTTTTAAATCTGCATTAAAGACTGAAATCAAAAAAGTCTTAGCAGCAGTTGAAGCTGGTAATAAAGAAGAAGCTATCAAAGCTTACAATTCATGCGCAAGCAAATTAGATTCTTCTGTATCTAAAGGTCTTCACAAGAAGAATTATGCTTCTAACCAGAAGTCAAGATTACAGAAAAAAATCAACTCTCTTGGCTAATCAAGAGAGTTTTTTCTTTGGCTATTATGTCATTTGGCATAATAGCTTTTTTTCTTTAGATCCATATGATTGAATTCTTTAATCATTATAGATAAAATGATTAAAGAAATGAGGTTTACATATGTTAAGAAATGAAACAAGATCTGTACATGTTGGTGATTTGACAATTGGTGGTAATGATCATGTTGTCATTCAGTCAATGTGTAATACAAAGACAAAGAATGTTGAAGCAACTGTAAAACAAATATTAGAACTTGAAGAAGTAGGCTGTGAACTCATCCGTGTAGCAATCTTTGATCAAGAAGATGCATTAGCTATTCGTGAAATCAAGAAACAAATTCATATTCCAATGGTTGCTGATATTCATTTTGATTATCGTTTAGCTTTAACAGCGATTGAATCAGGTATTGATAAGATTCGTATTAATCCTGGTAATATTGGTTCGATTGAACATACAAGAGCTGTTGTAGAAGCTTGTAAAGCTAGACATATTCCTATTCGTATTGGTGTGAATGGTGGTTCATTAGAAAGAGAAATCTTGAAGAAATATGGTAAGCCTACTGCTGAAGGTATGGTTGAAAGTGCCATGAATCATATCAAGATTCTCGAAGACCTGGATTTCCATGATATTGTCATTTCTCTTAAATCATCAAATACCTTACTGACAATTAAGGCCTATGAACTTGCTGCAAAGACATTCCCTTATCCTCTTCATATTGGGGTAACGGAAGCTGGTACAGCATTAGGTGGGACAATTAAGAGTGCCTTTGGATTGGGTACCCTGATGTATGAAGGTATTGGTAATACAATACGTGTTTCTTTAAGTGATGACCCAGTTAAAGAAATACAGGTTGCTAAAATCTTATTGAAGGAAGAAGGATTGCTCGGTGGTGTGCCAACACTTGTCAGCTGTCCAACATGCGGCCGTATTCAATACAATATGCTTCCTATTGCCAACGAACTTGAGCCTTGGCTACAGGCAAATGTTCATGAGGATATTACCGTAGCCATCATGGGATGTGCCGTCAATGGCCCAGGTGAGGCAAGAAATGCGGATATTGGTATTGCTGGTGGAGTTGGTGAAGGCCTGCTTATAAAAGGTGGCGAAATCATCCGTAAAATTCCTGAAGATCAGTTAGTAAGCGAATTGAAGAAAGAAATTCTAAAACTTGTAGAAGAGAGAAAGCATAAAGCTTAAAAGCCATGTAGGAAATAACCTACATGGTTCTTTTTACATAAATACACCTGTCACAAAGATTTCTAAGCCAATAAATATTAAAATACAGCCACCTAAGATTGTTGCTTTTTCAGCTAGCTTCTCACCAAACTTAATACCAATACGTAAGCCAACTAAGCATATCACAAGCGTTACAATCGCAATCAGCACACAGGCTACAAATGCCTTTAAAGCATTATAAGAAGCAATGGTAAAGCCAACAGACAAAGCATCGATGGAAGTCGCAATTCCCTGAATCATTAAAGTCGAATGATCAATTTCCGCCTCATCTTCACTCATTTCCCCACTCAAGCCTTCTTTAAGCATATTGATCCCAATATACAACAATAGAATCAAGGCAATATAAGGTATGAACTTCTCAAAAACTTTAAAATAGCGTACTAATGTATGCACACAAAACCAGCCAATCATAGGCATCATAAACTGGAACCAGGCAAACGTACCGGCAATCTTAAAACGGTTATACCAGCGCATTCGTGGATTCTTGAGGCCATTGGCAAGGCTTACCGAAAAAGCGTCCATCGCTAAACCTACACCTGTCAAACAGCTATTGAAAATAAAACCTAATGAAAACATGATCTTCCTCCAAAATAAAAGATATAGCACACACATGCTATACCTTAGAATGTAGACTCACCCCATGCATAGCTTGCGCTAAACATGAGTCTTGCAATTATGGATGAACCAGGCTTACATAACCATTATGTTGACTCATCCCCACTTGGGCTGCTACTCCCTCACGTGTTTTCACTATACCTTGACCCTCCCTTGTAAGTCTACACTAACATTTTATTTTTTTCATTTTTTAGTGAGTAATTTCTTCTTTTCAAACGAATAAATATATAGAAGTATTAGAAAAGGAGAAATGAAAAATGAACAACTATTTAACCGCTATCTCATTAAACGAATTCAATCAGGTCTTAGAATTGCATGATATCTATGTTGATAAGCATACCCAAATCAAGATACTACGTGCCCTGCGTTCTAACATCTATGCCTTAGTCAACGATGACTATACTTGTGTCTTAGAGGAATATATCAGTCATCTTGCAGACTGCAATATTGATTCCATCCATAATATGTGTACTTATTTCAAACCATTACTCACATAAATCCATGTATCCTAAACCTTTCTAGGTTTAGGATTTTTCTTTTTCGAACACTCTTGATAGGCTAGAAGAATGATTCTCAGATAGTTTTTTATAAAGGGTGCAGGATTATTTAATCCTTCATGCCATCCACGTTGTAATACAGATAAGCTTCATAGTATTGATCAATATTTTCTAAATTCTTTCTTTCAATCGATACATACTTTTGTATTTCAAACCTATCTTTACACAACAATAAATGCGTAAGTCAAACGGCTCATCCGGCCATTACGATCATCGAAGGAATTAATGCTAAAAAAACATAAACAAAGACAGCTATGACAAAAAGTAGCCCAACTTCTCGTGTGACAGCCTGATGATAGGCTTCTTCTCATTCACCCTTTTAGCTTTTTTGATCGCTTGAGTAAGGGCTCATATTTCTTATCCCCATGCATTTCAAAAATATCATAATGAAACTATCTCACTTGCATCATCTCTTTCTCACTATGTCATAATGCTTACTTTTCATTTAGTCATTTACCCTACAAATGACTAAATGAAAAAGAAGAAGTTCTACAAAGAAATTCAATAAAGACAAGACTTATTACAGCCTTGTCTTCTTTTTATTTGATGATCTTTTCTTTAAGATGTGGATTAAAGACTTGCTTTCTAAGCATGTCAATCTCTTCTCCATAAGGAGCTACATCTTCAATATAAGGTGTTTCTAAAATCTTTGGAACATTCTCAAGTCTTGGATGATGAACAACGTTGTTGAGAGCTTCAAAGCCAATTGTCCCATAACCGATATTTTCATGACGGTCCTTATGTGCACCACGAGGATTTTTCGAATCATTGACATGAATGACTTTTACACGCCCTAAACCAACTTTTGCATCAACTTCATCAAGAATGCTATCAAAGTCATTAATATCATAACCCGCATCATTTAAGTGACATGTATCAAGACATAATCCTAATTTATCACTGAGTGCGACATGATCTATAATATACTTGAGCTGATCAAAGTCTGTGCCTAATTCCGTCCCCTTGCCAGCCATTGTTTCTAAGGCAATTGTACAGCCCTGGTCTTCTTTTAAGACTGTATTGAGTCCTTTAACTATTGAATCAAGTCCTGCTTCAATGCCACCCTTGACATGAGCACCAGGATGAAGGACAAGAATCTTCGCCCCAATTTCATCCACGCGTTCAATTTCCTGAGCTAAAAAATCAACAGCTAACGCATAGGTTTCTGGTTTAATTGTATTGCCAAGATTGATGATATAAGGCGCATGAACAACGACATGATCCATATCAATACCATTTTCCTGCATTAAGGCCTTGGCTTCATCAACACGTAATTCACTAATTGGCTTACGTCTTGTATTTTGTGGTGCACCGGTATAAAACATGAAAGTATTGGCCTTGTAGCTTAAAGCTTCCTTAACGCTTCCAACAAGCATCTGCTTGCCAGACATTCCTACATGTGATCCAATAATTAATCCCATGAACTATTATTCTCCTCAGCCAATCTCTTTTCACGCTGTGCTTTCTTGTAACGTTCTTTTCTCTGACGACGGATATCATTACGGATGATTTCACGTTTCTTTTTACGATAAAGCTTTTCAACTTCCGCTTTTCTCTTCTTTTTATAACCAGGTTTTACTTTACGTGGCTTACGTACAATCTTTGCGACTTCTTTTTCAAGTTCACTTGGTTCATGTGTTCTGTTCTTACGTTTCTGACGTTCACCAGCATCAACAAGATGTCCCTTCTTGATCTCTTTCATTAAGAAGTGAATACCTTTCTTTTCTAAAGCTTCTGTCATCGCCTGATTGCTTGTATCATACATGGAGAAACATTCACCCGTATAACTGCCACGGCCACAACGGCCAGAACGGTGAATATAGAAATCTTTTTCGGTTGGGAATTCCATATTGATAACATGGGATACACCATCGATATCAATACCTCTTGCGGCAATATCTGTTGCAACGATATATTGATATTCATTATTATGAATACGACGCATCATCTGTTTTCTTTCACGTGGCTGTAAGTCACCATGAATTTCACCAACTTTTACGCCATCATTTCTTAACTGATGCGTAAGCTTGCTGGCCTCCTGTCTTGTATTACAGAAGATAATACAGATATATGGATCAATAATATTCATGATTGATCTCAAGACTTCATAACGATCTTTGTGTTTTGTAGGAATGAGGTAATGATTGACATGATCTGATGAGGCTTTCTTTTCATCAACCTGCACCAATTCAGGATTCTTCATATATTTTCTTAAGAAGACCTGGAGTTCTTGGGGAATTGTGGCGGAGAATACAAGCATCTGCAAGTCCTCACGCATCTTGCCTAAGACTTCATCAAGATCTTCTAAATAACCAAATTCCAATGTCATATCCGCTTCATCTATAACGAAACGTGTTGCCGTTGTAATGATCAAAGCCTGTTCATTTAAAGAAAGGTCCTTAATTCTTCCCGGTGTCCCAATGACAACATGGGGCTGATGGTTAAGTTTTGCGATTGCCTTCTGTTTATCACTGCCACCTATCACAAGAGAAACACGTAATGCTTCATTATATTTCTTAAAGACTTTCGCATTCTCATAAATCTGCATCGCAAGTTCACGTGTTGGGGCAACAATAACAACCTGGACACTATCTTTTGATGTATCGATTTCATTCATAATAGGTAAGAGGAATGCATGTGTCTTACCTGTACCTGTCTGGGAAATACCCATGATATCACGATGATGTGTGACAAGGGGAATCACCTTTTCCTGAATAGGTGTTGGTGTGTCAAAATGCATATGTTCAATTGTCCTATTGACAAATTCTTGAAAATGATAATTCATAAATGTAGTCATACTTTTCGCCTCCTTTTAAGCCAATTGATTATACCATACTTTTTTCCAAAATCAAATTTTATTGATAAATTCATACTTTTCTATGACTTGCATTTCTTTTCAAGAATTGGTAGGCTTAAAGAAAGAAAAGAGGTTTATACATGAAAGTAACAGGAATAACACCAAGAGGTTATTGTAAAGGGGTTGTGCGTGCAATCAATATCGCCAAAGAAGCAGCTAAAAGCCATAAACCCCTCTATATTCTCGGGATGATAGTTCATAATGAATATATCGTAAACGCCCTCAAAGACTTAGGGGCCATTACAATTGAAGATGCTTCCAAAACAAGACTTGAACTCTTGGATGAAGTGAATGAAGGCACTGTTGTCATTACTGCTCATGGAGCTGGAGATGAAGTTACACAAAAAGCCCTCGCTAAAGGGCTTGATGTGATTGATGCAAGTTGTTTAGATGTCATAAAGACCCATGATTTAATTAAAGAAGAACTTAAGGATGGCTATGAAGTACTCTATATTGGCAAGAAAGGTCACCCTGAAAGTGAAGGGGCATTGATGATTGATCCTGAACATATTCATCTGATTACCAAGAAGGAAGATTTTGATGACGTTGATCCACATAAGAAATATATCATCACCAACCAGACAACAATGTCTCTCTTTGATGTCTATGACTTATGTGAATATGCCAAAACTATTCTTGATGATGTCACAATTGAACAAGAAATTTGTAATGCGACAAAGATCAGACAGGAAGCTATTAAGAATATGGATGAAGATATTGATATTGTCTTTATTGTCGGGGATCCTCATTCCAATAACACGAAGAAGCTTGCTTCAATCAGTCAAGATCAGGCTGGCAAAGAGACTTATATGATTGGTTCTATTGATGAACTAGATGTCAACTTACTCAAAGGCAAACACCATGCGGCTATCAGTTCAGGTGCTTCCACACCTACAAGTCTTACGAACCAGATCATTAACTTTATTCGACAATTTGATGAAAATGACCCAACAACCTACATCAAACCAACAATTGATTATACAAAGATACTTTAAAAAGTGATGGCAATTAGTCATCACTTTTCCTATATTGTTTGATTTTCTGAATAAATTTATAAGTGATTTCAGCTGTAATCCCCCAGATAACTTCCCCATCATATTGATAGAAAAGCAAGTCTCTTTTCATTGTCATAAAAGGATAATCCTTTCCTCCAACTAATTCATAAGGGAAGTTATCTTCAAGAAAAGGTTTATAAACCATCTTATGCACTTCAGGCTCATGAGTAAGAAAATAAGACAGTGGGACTTTAAAAACATGATCAACTTCATCTCTAGAATAAGTATTGTGATAGTCATGCAAGATGCCAATAAAAGGCCAGATGGCACGTCCATTGACACTCATATGGCCATCAAGAGCACTGATGATTTCAACCTGTTTTTCATTCACAAGCAGTTCTTCACATGTTTCACGAAGGGCGGCTTTTTTACGCTTCTCATGTTTTTCTAAACGGCCACCAGGAAAACATACTTCTAATGGCTGGGTGATATGGCGAGAACGTACTTCATAGAGAATATATGTCTCCCCCTTTTCTTCAATAAGAGGTATGAGGATGCTTGAAGCGCCTTTATGATTATGGGCAAGAGTAGGCTTACAGCTCTCTTCTTGTAACTTTTTTAAGATATCCTGCATAATCATCACTTCCTTTTTGTCATTCTATCATAGTCTTTCAAAATGACATAATAAATTGCTCAGTGCTCTTCATAACTGACAAGATGATCATTCTGATAAACCACTTTAGCTTCATGAGCCTTGTCATCATTAAGCCAGGAAAGATAGTGATGATCAGCTTCCCATGTTGGTAATGTTCCGACCTCTTCATCATTCACCCAGTGTAACTCCCCTTCATTTGTTTCATGAAGTTCACCAGAGAAATGAGAAGACGTATAGATAAACATCAATTCATCTTCGCCATAATAAAGACCAGGAAAACTGACCATCCCGACAAAACGCGCACTATGAATCCTATAGCCAGTTTCTTCATATGTTTCTCTCACAGCACATTCATAGGGCGATTCACCATTTTTTAGCTTTCCACCAACCCCAATCCACTTTCCTTGATTGATATCTTTTTCTTTCTTGTTGCGATAAAGAAGTAATGTCTAGTTGTTGCGTTTGAGATAAACGAGCGTTGTGATAATCATAGGTACTGATAGTAGTCCGGTGACGTGCTTTCCACCACTTCCAGGCTACTTTCCTCTCTTAAAATAGAAGCAAGCTTTTCAACCATAATCACTTCAACATGATGACCGACATCCACCAAGAGAAAATCATCATCATATGCCTGCATGCCCGCATGATATTTTAAATCGCCAGTGACATAGGCATCGACCTGGTTCTTAACGGCATCAATATAATCACTTCCTGAACCACCACATACAGCCACGCTTTGAATATTATCTTTCACTCCAGCAACCTTCACAACATCAACATGTAATGTCTTTTTGAGATGGTTGACAAAATCATTCCTATTCATGACTTGAGGGAGTTGTCCTTTACGCACTAAACCATCTTCTTCACAAACATCAATATGTTCAAGGAGCGTAGCTTTGGCAAGCCAGACATTCATGGCAACTTTATCAAGATTGGTATGGACTGAATAGACGGCAACATGATGCATGATGGCTTTTTGAATGAACTGCCCTGTTGAAGTATCAAAGTCAAGATTGAGCTTATTGAATAAGAAAGGATGATGGGTAATAAGCATATTACAGCCTTGTTCAATGGCTTCATTTAATGTCCTTAAGTCCGCATCAAGCCCCACCATGATTTTTGTCACTTGCTGCTTGCGATCACCTAGCTGAAAGCCACTTTTATCCCATTCTTCTTGTAAGTGTTCAGGGAAATGGCTTTCCATAATATCAATAATATCTTGTACAATCACGCTAACACCTTCTCTATCTTTTCAATCATTTTAAGCACATTTATACGTTTTGGATGCCCTTCTGGCAGTGAGGCAATGATTTTCTTTTGCACATTTAATTCAAACTGCCATTTCTTTCTAAAGAGTTCTGTTTTCTTTTGACGGTTAATAGGACCAAAGAGAAGATCATCTTCATCAAGAACCATCTCTCCTTTTTCCACAACCATATATTCATAAATATGATGGGCATCTTCGACAAGATCTTCATCAATAATACAGAAATGATGCCCTGCTAAATAAGCCCGTAATTCAGCTAAGCCATTATTGGCTTGAAGAAAGAAACGATGATCATGCATCTCGTTATGGGCATCCAAGATTTCTATCATCAACATTCCACCCATGCCACAAATAGAAATCATATCCACATCTTCATTGACAATAGGATCCAACCCATTGCCTAGAAGAGGAATAATCTTGCCTTCCATATGATTGGCGATAATGGTCTGTTTTGATGATGCTAATGGCCCCTCTGCCACATCACAGGCATAAGCCTTCTCAATCACACCTTGATCATATAGAAAACAAGGCAGATAAGCATGATCAGTGCCAATATCTGCCAAAATTATTCCCTGCTTGTGCTGTGCAATAGCCTTAGCTATGGCAAGCAAGCGTTTGGAATGTAATTTCATTACTTGTCTAAGAAATCCTTTAAGCGTTTAGAACGTGATGGATGTTTCAGTTTTCTTAAAGCCTTTGCTTCAATCTGTCTGATACGTTCTCTTGTGACATTGAATTCCTTACCAACTTCTTCAAGTGTTCTTGTACGACCATCATCAAGACCAAATCTTAATCTTAAGACCTTCTCTTCACGGTCAGTCAGTTCTAGAAGCACTTCATTAAGTTCGTCCTTGAGTAATTCATTTGATGCATAGTCATCAGGAGACATTGCCCCTTCATCTTCCAAGAAATCCCCTAAGTGAGAATCATCTTCTTCACCAATTGGTGTTTCTAGGGAAACTGGTTCTAGGGAAATCTTCTGAATATCACGGACTTTTTCAGGTGTCATGCCTTCCATCTTGTCAGCAATTTCTTCAGCTGTTGGTTCTCTGCCAAGTTCCTGGATGAGCTGACGCTGTACTCGAGTAAGCTTGTTGATGGTTTCAACCATATGGACAGGGATACGGATTGTTCTCGCCTGATCGGCAATGGCTCTTGTGATGGCCTGTCTGATCCACCATGTTGCATAAGTTGAGAACTTGAAGCCCTTTGTATAGTCGAACTTTTCAACAGCCTTAATAAGCCCCATATTACCTTCCTGAATTAAGTCCAAGAAAAGCATACCACGACCAACATAACGCTTAGCGATGGATACAACCAATCTTAAGTTGGCAGCAGCCAGTTTCTTTTTCGCTTCTTCATCGCCTTCCTGAATCTTTCTTGCCAGTTCAACTTCTTCTTCCTGGGTTAAGAGGTCGACTGTACCAATTTCCTTCAAATACATCTTGACAGGATCGCTGATCTTGACATTTGAGCCTAACTGACCATCATCATCAGCCTTTGCATCCTCCAACATATTCATGGTATCACCCATGTCTAAGTCGGCATCAAAGTCTAAATCAGGCATATCGCCATCACTATCGCCACCTAAGCCATCAAGATCATCAAGGCTTTCTAAGTCATCCAAGTCACTTGTCCCACTCATGATGTCATCATCATCAACTTCTAAGTCATCAAGACCATCATCTTCGACAAGTTCAATTTTTGGATGACCACTAATGAATTCTTGTAATTCATCAATTGTCTCTTCATCTAAATCATATTTTGTGAATAACTCATCAACATCATCACTAGATAACTTGCCATCATTGGCCTTTGATTCTTCTAGAATGAGGTTTTTAAGATCATCAACAGTAACGCCTTTTACACTTTTCTTTTTAGCCATTACATAGTCTCCTTCTTTAACTCATTTATCTCTTGAAGTATAGCTGCTTGTTGTTTAGGATCAAGAACATGCTGGAACTGATCCAAGAGCTGCTTCTTCTTTAATTCAATCGCATTTTCACCAATCGTCCTAATATAATCACGAATGGCCTCTTGTTGATTACTAGCTGGCAAAGGCAACTGGATATTGGATATTTCCACTATTGCCTGGACAAGAATATTCTTCTTCTGTTCACTAATACGATCAGAAAGAATACGGTCAATCAGATTGGCTTCATCCATGACATTATTCTTACGATAATAATCCACAATATAGCTTGCCACAACACGGTAAACATCATTATACATAAAGCCGGCTTTCGCTTTATACTGCTCGGCCACTTCTTTATCATTCAACATATAGAAAAGCAAGTTTCTTTCAGCCTGGATATATTTATCAACAAGCATTCTTGTTTCTTCTATTTGTCTGACAACTGGGGCATATTCTTGTGGTTTCTCAATTTGTTTATTCTGCAGGTGATTAAGGATGATTTCTCTTGAGAACTGGGTGAGATTGGATAACTTTGTTACACAATCATCAATCTGTTTATCATCCGTCATCTGGCTAATCACTTCAACACCACGATCAAATAGTTTTGAACGATCATCATAGTTACGTAGATCCAGTCTACCCGATTCAAAAAGCATCAGGAAGTCAAATGGTGTCAATTCATCTCTTAAGAGACGATCTAAACCATCCTTGCCATCACTCTTGAATATTTCGTCTGGATCATGGCCATCGGGCAAGAGAATGATACGTACTTCAAAGCCGTTTTTTACTAAGAAATCGCATGATTTCATAGCAGCATTCTGCCCTGCTGCATCACCATCTAAACAAAGGACAATCTTTTTCGTCATCCTTTTGAGCATGCGCACATGTCCATTCGTCAAAGCCGTTCCCATTAAGGCAATACAGTTATCATGCTGGGCACGATGCATCGCAATGACATCCATGAAGCCTTCATTAATATAGACAAAACCAGCTTCCCGCACTGCACGCAAAGCATTATGGTAGTTATAAAGGGTCTGTCCCTTGATAAAGATCTCACTTTCAGGTGAGTTCATATACTTGGCGCCTTCTTGATTTGGCCGATAGATTCTACCTGAGAAACCAACAACACGTCCCTGTTCATCCCATAATGGGAAGATAATACGATCGCTGAAACGATCATAATGTTGTTGGGATTCAATGACTAAGCCAGAATTCTCCATGGTGATGTTGTCATAACCTAGTTTCGTAAAGGCATCAAAGAGAATATTTTTCGCTGGTGCATAGCCAATGCCAAATGTCTTGATGATTTCCTCATCAAAACCACGATCATGTAAATAATCCTTAGCCCCAATACCAACTTGGGTATTTAAATAGTATGTATAAATTTTTTGTGCTTCTGCATGCATGTCATAGTAAGGCTTAAGCTTATTGTCAACAGGGGCAATACGCTTAGAAAGATCATAGCCAGTCATATCCACATGACCCATCTCAGCCACCTTGCCGACTGCTTCAATATAGCTTATATGTAAATAATTCTGTAAGAATGTAAAGACATTTCCACCATTATGACAGACAAAGCACATATAGATTTGTTTATTTTCTGAAATAGAAAGAGAGGGATGGGTATCTTCATGGAAAGGACAGATAGCGACATAGTTTCTGCCCTTTTTGGTTAATGAAAGATACTGCCCCATGACATCAACGATATCAACACTCTGTCTGATCTCATCAATTTTTGCCTGTGGAATACGGGGCATATAATCCCTCCTTTATTATTTAAATGCAACGCGTTTAGCAATGTAGTCTTTTAAATCTTCAATCTTCACACGTTCCTGTTTCATTGTGTCACGATCACGTACAGTAACAGCTTCATCTTCCAATGTATCAAAGTCAACTGTGACACATAATGGTGTACCAATCTCATCCTGACGACGATAACGTTTACCAATCTTGCCAGAGACATCATATTCTGTATTAAAGTCAGCTGATAATGAGGCATAAATAGCTTCAGCCTTTTCACTTAATTTCTTAGTAAGAGGTAAAACGGCAACCTTGATTGGTGCTAAAGCCGGATGTAAGTGCATAACGATTCTTGTATCGCCGCCTTCTAATTCTTCTTCATCATATGCATCCGCAATTACTGACAAGAAGAGACGATCAGCACCTACTGATGGTTCAATGACATATGGGACATATTTTTCATGTGTTGTTGGATCAAGATAAGTAAGATCCTTCTTAGAATATTCCATATGTCTATTCAAGTCATAATCCGTACGATCAGCAATCCCCCATAATTCGCCCCAGCCAAATGGGTAAAGGTATTCAATATCTGTTGTCGCTTTAGAATAGAAAGATAATTCTTTCTGTTCATGGTCTCTAAAACGTAAATTTTCTTCCTTCAAGCCTAAGTCCTTTAAGAAATTCATGCAGGCACTACGCCAGTAGCTAAACCATTCTAAGTCTGTATCAGGTTTTGTGAAGAACTCAAGTTCCATCTGTTCAAATTCTCTTGTACGGAAAATAAAGTTACCTGGTGTAATTTCATTACGGAATGACTTACCAATCTGACCAATACCAAATGGGACTTTCTTACGTGTTGTTCTTGCAACATTCTTGAAGTTAACGAAAATACCCTGGGCTGTTTCTGGTCTTAAGTAAACTGTGCTCTTGGCATCTTTGACAACACCCATAGATGTTTCAAACATTAATTCGAATTTTCTGATATCAGTGAAGTCATGTCCACCACAATCAGGACAACCAATATTATGTTCTCTAATATAGGCCATCATTTCTTCTGGTTCCATACCATCAGCATGCATATTTGGATCATAGGCTTCAATAAGCTTATCAGCTCTATGTCTCTTGCCACATTTTTTACAATCAATAAGTGGATCATTGAAATTACCAATATGACCACTTGCTTCCCATACTCTTGGATTCATGAAAATAGCTGAATCAATACCTACATTGTATGGTGATTCCTGAATAAAGCGTTTCCACCAAGCACGCTTAATATTATTCTTCAATTCAACACCTAAAGGACCATAATCCCAGGTATTAGCTAAGCCATCATAGATTTCTGAACCTTGGTAGACAAAGCCGTTATTCTTCGCATGCGCGATAAGTTTTTCCATATCTAATGCCATCTTGAGCCTCCTAAGTTAACATAAAAATGATAAATGACCTAGCCTGAGCTAAGTCATTTCATAATATTTTAAAACATCTTATATGTACACTTATAGTGGTTATTTGTCAACCAACAATGAGTGTACTAATAATAAATGTGTTCATTTAAATAGTCTAATAAATCCTTATAGATATCTTCTCGCTCAACATCAAACAATAAGTGATGCCCACTTTGCATATAGGATTTACAGCGAATCTCTTCAAAGCCTTCTTGTTGATATAAGTGACAAAGCCATTCATTATCAGCTAAGAAATGTGTCATTGCATCCTTCTTGCCGCCTGCAAAAAGCATTGGTAAATGATGAGGAATATTTTGTAATGTTTCAACTGAATTCGTTCTTTCAACTAATTGATATATGTCTTCAAGAGCCTTTGAGGCATAAGTGAAATGATCATTGAATTGATCACGTCTTTTAACAACAACGCCACTTTCATGTGTTGGGCGAAGCTTTAAAAGACGATTTTTCGAATGGTAATGCATGCCCTTAAAACGGATCTGCATTCTTGTCAGCAGTTTACGTAATGTCAAATGGCTGAAATGACGAATTGGTGACAGAAGCATTAAACCAGATAAATAATCCCCATACTTACTTGCATAAAGCAGGGCAATGTTACTGCCAACACCAGAGCCAAGCATAAAATAAAAGGTATCAGGATATTTTCGAATCATGATATTCTGAAGCTTGAAGTAGTCCTTAATGATGGCTTGACTGATGTCACCATCACCAAAATAACCACGTTCAAAGTTCACTAGTGATTCACCATGTCCAACGAGATCTGGAACCACAACAACATAGCCCTGACGGCTTAATGCATTCGCAAAATGTTCATAATTATGTCTATTCTCACCTAAATCATGCACAACGATAACAACAGCTTTAATACGTAATACAATCGTTGGTTCATAGATTGAGTAATGGACTGTTGTCTTGAGTGCTGAGGTCATTGTATCTTCTCTTTTCATGGGGCGCCTCCATACTTTTGTATATTATAGAATGCTTTTCACAAATTTTCTAGACCTGAGATTGACCCCACAGAATTCATCAACATAATATTCAAAGATTTTCTGAATAGGCTTAATGTCTTCAAGATGAAGTTCATGAAGGCGTGAAATAGGACACTTATAGAGATATCGAATGGCCTGAAGCTGATCTTTAGGCAACCTGAGATCATGAAGATGATAGTGTTCATGACAGACAAATCCACCATTTTCAATTGAAAAGCCGTCAACATGATGATTTCCACACACAACACATCCATCCGTCATCAGTTCTACCCCATTCTCTTTCATAATAAAACAATTGATATAGGCATAGATGATGCGATAGTCATAACCTATTTCCAATGCTTCAAGAATACCTTCTAAAAACTGATAATGTTCTAAAGAAGGACTGTTTTCACTTTCATAACGATAGAAATATTCTAAGAGATAATCGGCGACGATTTCTGCTTCAATTGTTTTCTTGATATTTTGATAATACTGAATTGCCGTTGCTCTGATGAGGTTTGAAAGACCACTTTTAAGAGCAATCTCATATTCTCCCTCAGTGATACTCATTAGTGCTGGAGCATTCTTGCTTGTCAGCTTACGACTTCCTCTTGCCCTGATGGTAAGCTTGCCAAATTCATAGGTATAGAGGGTGACAAGTTGATCATTTTCTTTATAGGGCATTGTCTTCAAGACAATGCCCTTCGTGATTTCGCTATTTGTAGTCGTCCTCATCATAGCCAAATTCTTTCAGATATTTTGTTTTATTACGCCAGTTCTTTTCCACCTTAACAAAGAGTTCAAGATGAACTGTCTTGCCGACAAAACGTGTCATCTGGCGTCTTGCCTGTTCTCTGATTTTCTTGATCATTGCGCCCTGTTTACCGATGATGATCCCCTTCTGACTTGGACGATCAACAATAATCGCGGCCATAATAGAGATTTCCTTTTCATTTTCTTCCCATGATTCCACAACAATAGCAACATCATGAGGAATTTCCTGACGCGTAAAATAGAGAATACGTTCACGAATGAATTCCGCAAGAATAAACTGTTCAGGATGATCAGTAATCATGTCCTTTGGATAAATGGCTTCCCCCTCTGGCAAAACAGACTTAAGTGTTTTGACAAGTTCATCCACATTATCACCATTCTTGGCCGAAATAGGAATAATGCCAGCAAAATCAAAGAGCGATTGCCATTCTATAAGCTTCTCCATCAAGTGTTCCTTGCTGGCAAGATCACTCTTGTTGAGTGCTAAGAAGACAGGGCATTCTACTTTCTCAAGTCTTGAAAGAATGAATTTATCACCCTTCCCAACGCTTTCATCAACCGGTTCCACTAAAACAACCGCATCCATATCCAGCATGGAATTTAAAGCATTCGCATTCATAAATGAGCCTAAGCCATCCTGGGGCTTATGCACACCTGGTGTATCCAAAAAGACAATCTGGGCTTCATCATCCGTTAAGATGCCCTGCACGGTATTACGTGTTGTCTGGGCTGTTGGGGAAGTGATGACGAGTTTTGTCTTTAAGAGCTGATTCAACAATGTTGATTTTCCTACATTTGGTCTGCCGACAATACTGACAAATCCTGATTTATACATTAAAGGTCCTCCTCTAAGAACATTCTTGGTAATAATTCTTCCATATTGGTAATCTCATAACGATCACGTGCGCCTAAGATAACAGGGGTATGGGGATCTAAGAGTTCACTTAGCACCTGGCGACATGCCCCGCATGGTGAAATAAGAGTTGGTCCATCACCAACGATAGCCAAGGCCACTATATCATCTTTGGTATAACCTTGACAATATGCACCATAAACAGCATTTCTTTCCGCACACATGGTTGAGCCAAAAGCTGCATTTTCAATATTGCAGCCATGAATCAAATGACCATCACGCACCTCAACACAAGCACCGACAGGAAACTTTGAATAAGGGATATATGCATGCTTAGCTGCTTTATAAGCTTCATCCACTAAATATTGATAATCTTTCATACTAACCCTCCCTTTTAATATCAAGCTTGTCTAAGATGACCTTTTGTAAATGAAACATTTCTTTTTCCTCTTCCTCAGTCATATGATCATAACCAAGTAAATGTAAGCATCCATGACAGAATAAGAAACACATTTCTCTTCTTAATGAATGACCATATTCACTTGCCTGCATTTTAGCGTGGTCAACAGAGATAAAGATATCACCAAGTTCTCTAGGCATTCCTTCCATATAGAACTGTTCACTATCTTCTAATGCAAAGCTAATGACATCTGTTGCACGATCAATATGACGATAGTCACGATTGATCTCATGAATCTTCTCGTCATCAACAAGAATAACACTCATTTCAATATCATCATTGATATGAAGAACTTCTAAGGTTGTCTGGATAATGTCCTGAAAGTCCTTTTCATAATCTTCTTTAAAATCTGTTACTTCATTTTGATAAGCTAAATCAATATTCATCTTTTTACCTTTATTTCCTTTACTTTTCCATCCCCCATTATAGCATATTCTTCCCCCTTATTCATCAAATTTAGCTGATGGGTTACAATCACAAATAGCGTATCAGGATAAGCTTTAAAGATTTTATGAATGATTCTTTTCGCTTTTGAAAAGGCAATTGAAGAAAAGACTTCATCAAATAAACAGACATCACTTTCTTTAAGCAGGCAGCGGGCAATTTGAATAATCGCCTGTTCGCCAGAAGAGAAAGGTTGACCATCCATATCCATATTCTGATCAAGACGATAATAAAGCTCTTCGCTTTCAAGAAGTTGAAGCACTTCATGAATAGCCTCATCATCATGACTGCCAAGATTTTCTCTTACACTTCCCTTTAAAAGTGTCTCCCCTCTTGCACAATAGGCCATATGTTTATAAAGGGAAGCTTTTCGTAAAGTTCTGAGCTCTTGGTCATCGAGATAAATATTTCCCTTATAACAATCATCAAGTCCCTTCAGTAAATAAAACAATGTACTCTTGCCCGAACCATTTGCCCCCATGATAAATAGATTATGATTGATCGTAAAATCAAGATGTTTTAATACATCAAGATGATAGCCATAACCATATGTCACATCATCAAAGTCAATTGTAGCAATAGCCTGTTTGAGATCATCATGACCATCCTTCTGGACAAGACCAAACTCCTTAAAGCTCTCAAAGAGTAAAACATTCTCCCGATATTCAACAATGCTTGTGGCAAGTTCAATAATCGGTGTCTCCATTAAACTATAAAGCATATAAAACGCCAGAAGGTGGCCAAGAGTCAGTCGTGATGCATGAAAGGAGTAGAACCCCACAAGAAGGATAAGCGTTAGAAAAATGACATGAAGGCTTTCAAGCTGAGCGACAAAGCTTTGTTTTGCCATTTCCTGATCTTCGACACTATTCGCTTCCTGCTCATAGGCATGTTCGAAGCGTTTCTCCCACTTTTTACCATTAGCATTCTGGCGATAGAGATGCCTTGAAGATATAAATTCAAGCAATTCCGACATATGAATATTATGTTTCTCATAGGTTGTCTTGTAGAGTTCAAAAAGGAGTCGTGAGCGGCTATGAACATAGAAGAAAATGACAAGAAAACTAACACATGCCAGCAATGCCATAATTGGTGAAAGCAACACCAATGCCACAAAAAGCAAGACAATCGTTAATATATCAATACTGAATGCTTCATAGAAACGCACTGTATAGGATGAAAGATGGTAGAGATTGAGCAGCTTGGATTGAATCAACCCAGCATCACTGCTCAACAAATGTTCAGGAAGATGCAAGGCATTGATAATGGAACGATAGACAACTTCCTTGTCCAAAGCGCGTTCAAATAGCACCGTCTTCTTATTCTTCATCTTCGTCAACAAGACTTTTATTAAACTCAGCATACTATAAGCAAGAAATAGGGCAAAGCCTAGAAATAAAGGCATTTTGACCTTCATTTCATCAATCATGATGCCAGCAATACGGCTTAGGACAAATGAAAGAAGTGATGAAAATAGGGCATAACGAATTAATACGCCAACTTCTTTACGATAGAGTTTGTAAGTCTGTTTTAAAAAATCTTTATAAGTGACATCATGATAATCATAATAGCGACCAATATGCCTTATCACAATCACAAAGCCTGAATACATTTCTTTTAGCTGCATGCGAGGAACCTGTAACAGTCCCTTAGCCGGATCACCAATTACACATTGTTCACCAAGTTCATAAAGAACGACAAAATGACCTAGCTTTCCTTCAATAATATGTAAAATAGCCGGTATTGGTACATGATTTTCTTCAAGCTGATCTAGTGAAGCTTTATAGGCCTTCGTTTCAACATTATAGGACTTAAGTGTTTCGACAAGCCCTTTGATTGTCGTTCCGCTTGCATCCACCCTCGTCTTTGTCTTTAAGACGGTCGTATCTTCATCAATTCCATAATACTTCAACAACATCTTTAAGCAATAAACACCACAGCTCTTCTCATCATCTTGTAAATAGATGGGATATTTATGCATAGAAAAAACACCTCCTATATATTTATTCGTTCATAGAAGATGTTTTTCTCATATTATTTTAAAATCTTTTCAAGAATTCCCATTGCCTCATCAATTTGTTTGTGCGTGATAATAAGTGGTGGTAGCAATCTGACAACATCAGCCCCGGCTGATACTACAATCAAGCCCGCCTCAAGTGCTTTTTGAACATAGGCTGAACTATTAGGTTCATCCAACAAGATTCCCTGCATGAGCCCTAAACCACGATGACCTACAACATGACTGCACTTTTCTTCAAGCTCATTAAGCTTGGTTTCTAAATACATGCCTGCTTCATGTGCTTTTTCCACAATATGATCATTTTGATAAATATCAAAGACTGTAGAGACAGCTGCACAGACAAAAGGATTACCACCATAAGTAGAGCCATGATCACCTGGCACTAATGCATCACCATATTTCTTGTTGGCGACAAAAGCCCCAACTGGTACACCACATCCAAGCGCCTTGGCAAGACAGACAATATCGGGCGTGATATCAAACTGGAAATAAGTCATCATGCTTCCTGTTCTTCCCATACCGGATTGTACTTCATCAAGGATCAGACATAATCCATATTCATCACAAAGAGCTCTTAATCCTTGCATGAATGTTTTTGTACATGGATTAACGCCACCTTCTCCTTGAACTGGTTCTACAATAATGGCTGCTGTATGATCATTGATAAGCGCTTTAACACTGTCAAGATCATTCAGGTTGGCATATTTTACACCCGTCATCAAAGGGCCAAAGGCCTCCTGATAATGCGCATTGCCGGTTAATTTTACAGCTCCTGTTGTACGACCATGGAATGAATGATGGAAAGAGATAATTTCACTATCTGCCTGACCATGCTTTAAGAAATAATATTTGCGGGCAAGTTTTAAAGCCCCTTCAATAGCTTCTGCACCTGAATTCGTAAAAAAGACCTGATCTAGCTTTGTCGCTTTAACAACCTTCTCGCTTGCTTCAAGTAATGGTGGTGTATAGAAATAGTTAGAGACATGCAAGACTTTATCCAACTGTTTCTTCAAAGCCTCATTATAAGCTTGATAGCCATAACCAAGCGCATTTACCCCAATTCCTGCATAAAAATCCAAATACTTCTTACCTTCTGTATCATACAAATAAACGCCATCACCATGATCTATTGCGGCATCATGACGACCATAGGCATGAATAAGATATTCATCATTCAACATCATACAACCCCCTTTAATATTGTGTACACTCTATCAAACAAATCATGTTTTTTCAATATTTAATCCGTATTTACCTAAGTTTTTCTATATTGTTTGGCTTTTCCATAAATATCTTGCATAATTGTATACAATTTGTGTATAATGACATCAATAAACGGAGGATACTAATATGGCTAGGATTCAGATGACTACGCCCCTTGTAGAAATGGATGGCGACGAAATGACAAGAGTATTATGGAAGATGATTAAAGATGAGCTCATTCTTCCTTTTGTCGATTTAAAAAGTGAATATTATGATTTAGGTTTACCTCATCGTGATGAAACAAATGACCAAGTAACCATTGATGCTGCTAATGCGAATAAGAAATATGGCGTATCAGTCAAATGTGCAACAATCACACCTAATGCACAGCGTATGGATGAATATAACTTACATGAAATGTGGAAATCTCCTAATGGCACTATCCGTGCTATTCTAGATGGCACAGTCTTTAGAGCACCAATCATGATTGATCCAATCAAACCTGTTGTTAAGAACTGGGAAAAACCAATTACGATTGCCAGACATGCTTATGGGGATGTCTATAAATCTACAGAAATAAGAGTTCCTGGTCCTGGTGTTGCCACATTGAATTTCAAAGGTGATGATGGGCAGGAAATAAGCCAGGAAATCTTTAACTTTGAAGGTCCTGGTGTCTTACAGGGTCAATATAATAAAGATGATTCTATTCGTTCATTTGCCCGTAGCTGTTTCAATTATGCCCTTGATCAAAAACAGGATCTCTGGTTTGGCGCAAAGGATACCATCAGCAAGAAATATGATCATCGCTTCAAAGATATCTTCCAGGAAGTCTATGACAGTGAATATAAAGAGAAATTTGAAGCTGCTCACCTGACATATTTCTATTCCCTTATCGATGATATTGTCGCCAGAGTCATTCGTTCCAAGGGTGGTTTTATCTGGGCATGCAAGAACTATGATGGTGATGTGATGAGTGATATGGTTTCTACTGCCTTTGGTTCTCTAGCCATGATGACAAGTGTTCTTGTTTCCCCTGAAGGCAATTATGAATATGAAGCTGCACATGGCACAGTTACACGTCACTACTACCGTTATCTTAAAGGCGAAGCAACTTCGACAAACCCAATGGCAACAATCTTTGCCTGGAGCGGAGCATTAAGAAAACGTGGTGAAAAAGACAATCTGCCTGATTTAATGCGTTTTGGTGATAAGCTTGAAGAAGCCTGCCTCAATACTTTAAATAGTGGCATTATGACAAAGGACCTTTCTACCTTAGCAACAGGGGTTGAAGTCAAACAAGTCAATTCCGAAGAATTCTTAAAAGCTATTCGTCAGGAATTAGAAAAAATCTTATAAACAAAAAGGCGTTCTCGCATATGCATATACGGGAACGTTTTTCTATCCCAGAAACATTTGTAAGCCAGGGATAATCATAATTTTATAAGGAAAATAGAACAAAAAACCATAAAGAACAACCATTGCCATTTGTTTCATGTTCTGATAGAGAAGAATAGCCCCAACAACAAGCAACACAAGATCATAGAGCGAACTAATAGCTAAATGAGTCAAAGTAACATTTAAGCCATAGACAAGCAAGAAGCCCAAGGAAGCTCCTGCGAGTATCTCACTCATCTGTCCTTTTCCTTTACTATACCATAAGCCAATAGCTACAACTATGCCAATCACAAGCCCGACAATCGTCTTTTGATCAGGCTGATAGTTCATTAAGATAATCGCTTGCATATGTTTTCCAGCTATAAGACCTAGATAGAAACAAATTGATCTCATTCCTCCAATAAAAGGAGAATAGGCAAAAAGCACTAAAGCCATCATCACAACAAGAATGAAGTTGGGCTGATTAATAAAAGATAGTGCCATTAATGATTTTGTATTTACAAGATAACTTAAGCCGATGCTTAATAATAGTATAACAAAATCTTCTTTGAAAACTTGTAGTCCACTAGGCTTTTTTCCTGATACTTTGCGTATTCTATTTGCCATAACCAAACAATATCAGATTCTTAAAAGGCAACATATCCGCTATTAATTCATTGACATCCTGATTCTGATAAGAAATCTTCTCTCCCATTGCCCCTGAGAACCAGCGATAGCCCGTTTCATCCTTGACAATAATCTCCCAGCTATTGTCTTCTAGTGAAGCAATAATGGGTGATGTCTTATGAAAGGACTGCTCAATAAGATCAAGAATAGCCTGACCATTAAGATCAGCTTCTTCTTTTCCCTTTTCAACCATCTTTTGATCAAAAATATATCTTGTCAACGTAACATGTGTTGGTGTGATATTCAATGTCTGTTGTGCATCCTGTCCAGCTTCAGGCATATGTTTCACACTGACATTATTAGAAATAATTGTAGCTCCAGTAATCATAGAAACCTCCACCATCATTCTATCATTAATCATTCAAAAAAGCATCAAGGTTGATGGGATTCAATAAACCAACGATCCTTTTCATAGAAAAGTCGGCGCTCATGTCCAGCTATGCGCACATCATAGCGTACACCACAACCACCTACTTCACTCACAGCTTTCTTGATTTGATGCACTTTATCGATTCTATAAAGCTTTCTTCCATTTTCATCATCCCAGGCAAGATAGAGTGGCAGCATCTGACCATTCTTTTTAATGACCGTAACCACATCGACATAACGCTTATATAAATGTAGATAATCTCCATTTGTCGCATTCATAGAATCACCTCTATATTAAGAGTATGTCATAATTAACCTTTATATGCAACATATTTATATATTTATGTTTCATTTTATATTATTTTATGTAATATAGATTATATTTTGATGACATACATTGGTAATGAAAGGCAAAAAAGACTTGCCTAAGCAAGTCATATCTTCATCATGGGGCGGATAATCGGGTTCGAACCGACGCATGCCGGAGCCACAATCCGGTGTGTTAACCACTTCACCATATCCGCCATCTCTTGAAGACAAGTGATATAATACATGATAAATAGATGTTTGTAAAGGGGTAAATATATTTTTTTCAAAAAGATGTTTCAATCAAGGTTTTATGTTAGAATGTGGATGGAGGTTAAGAGAATGAAAAGACGACTTAAAAGCTTATCCCTTGTACTTCTTGCATTCTTATTATCAGGATGTGTGAAGATGAATATGACCCTTGATGTTTCAGGCAATGGCAAAGTAAAAACAAGTGTGCGCATGCTTGCAAGCACGGATACCCTAAAGACAAGCGGCATACAGGAAAGCACATTTACCCAAGACTTAAAAAAACAATTCACTAAGAACAATAAAGATGTTTCTGCCCATGTCATCAAAGAGAAACATGATGGCAAGCAGTATGTTGGAGTTGAGGCAAGCAATGCCATGAGTTCCTCAATCAAGGCTATTGTGAAAAATGGCCGTGTTCAAGTGATAATTCCAATGAAGACTTTCACTTCCGCCCTCACCGATAACAATATTACAACTGAGACATTAAATAATTTCAACATGAATGAAGAATCATTAAAAAAGAACGGCGTTGAAATGAAATTAGTCTTTAATATGCCTGACAAAGCTAAAAGCAATGTTGGGGAAGTTAAAGGCAATAAAGTAACTGTAGATCTTTTACATGAAATCTTAAAGACGGATGCCAAAGTTGAGAATATTGTCGTTAGCAGCAAGACTGGTAAAACATTTGACGCTAAAACTTTATTTCTTATTATTGGTGGTATCGTCTTAATCATCGCCATCATACTTTATGCTTTAAAGAAGACAAGAAAAGAACAAAAATAAAGACTGTTGTTTTGATATGATCCCCTAAAGGTAGACGGTACAAATACACAAAATGTACTGCCCTGCTTTTAGGGGGTTTTATTATGGGACGAAAAGCAAAATATACATTTGAACAGAAACTGAAAACTGTACAGGATTATCTATCAGGAAAGAAATCAGCTGCTGAGATCGCATCAGAATTAGATATAGGAAAAATGGTGACAACAGAATACGTGAATGGGCGAGTCTCTATGAAGCCAATAGGCCAGAAGCTCTCAGTCCTAAGGAAAGAAATGCATCTTACTCAAAAGAATTCAAAGAACAGGTAGTCCAGGGTGGACATCGAAGATGCAAGGATACTTCCCCATCGCCGTTGAAAACAACAGCTTATTTGGCTATCAGAAGATGACCTATGCGCTCAATAATAATAGTGATGTGAAGTATAATCGCAAACGTATCTATCGCATCATGGCCGTCAATGGCATAGAATCTCATTTCCGCATTGACCGGCGTCATTCCACTTACAGGAAACAAAGGATAACGTACTGGATTGGGATTTCAATGCCAAAGCAACGAATCTGAAATAGGGCAACAACATAACCGAGCTGAAATATGCTGGTGATAAATTATACGTCAGCACGATCCTTGATTTGTATGACCGATATCCGGTTGGCGTTGTCGTCAGCAGAAGAAACGATACCAAACTGGTCAATGACACATACTTCATGGCCATCACCTTAAATCAAGGCACTACTCCGCTCCTGCACAGCGACAGAGGATTTCAATACACACAGGGTATTTTCCAAGATGCTTGAGGATGACGGGCTGACAAAATCCATGTCACGGGTTGGCCATTGTATCGATAACGGACCAGTAGAATCCTTTCAGGGATTCATCAAGGATATGGCCAAGGTTCTGTTTGCATATGAAGAAGCCGCAGAGATCATTTACAGGACATATGAATACTATATCTACAGATATCCACAGAAACGTTTTCATGGGAAGACTGCAAATCAGGTAAGACAGGAAGCACTGACTGCGGTTACACCAGAACAGTATCCGATTGCACCAAGCAGAAAAATAGAACGATTCTGGGAAGGGATTGAGAAGAGCAAAGCAAAACACCAGGCGCAAGCACAACAATTAAAACCACGCCTAAAAGGCGTGGTTTTAACTGCGGCTATAAGCCTGTAATACCTGCTCGCGTCTAAAGGCGCTTGCTTTCACTTCGTTCAAGCTACCGCTCTTGACGCTCGCTATCTCTCAAAGGGATTCTTTTTTACTTTTTTCACTACTTTGTTTTCTTGTCTTTTGTTATTCCTTTTTCACTTCTTTTTCTCTTCGTTGCGTTTGAAAATGGATCCCCATACTCCTTGACACTCAGCTTATCCACCATTTGGTCATGCATCTCCTGCTCTCGAATATGTTTTTCCACAGTTGCTGTATTCAGTCCTACTGTCGACACATAGAATCCTTCAGACCAGAAATGTCTATTTCCAAACTTGTACTTCAGGTTCGCATGTCTGTCAAACATCATCAGCGCTGACTTTCCCTTCAGGTATCCCATGAACGAGCTTACGCTCAGCTTCGGAGGAATCTCAAGAAGAAGATGCACGTGGTCCGGCATGAGATGTCCTTCTACCATTTCCACTCCCTTGTACCTGCAGAGTTCCTTTATGATTTCCTTTAGGTCTTTTCGATATTGACCATATATTTCTTTTCGTCTATACTTTGGTGTGAATAAGATCTCATGTTTTACAGTTAGAAAACTGATAAAGGCGAAATGTATTGATATAATCAATGCTTTTCGTCTTTTTGTGTGTCATTTCAGTTTCGTACTTTTCTTGGAGTTCACGACCCGCTGAAATTTTTTCAGATATTTCTGTGTAATGATCTCCCTTGATGGCTGGAAGCCGAATGTTTCGGCCAGCGCATCAACAATCTCCGTCCGGGTAAACGATGGAATGTAGTTCGTTCCATTCAGGTATGTGATGTTGAGGTCACGAAGCGTGCTGAGCACTTCTTCGCATGTGTACTGCTCATTCAGGTATTTCTTCTCGAGAAGGCGGTAGACCATGAGCGCCATGAAGCATGTGAGAAGGTGCCCGTTAATGGAGTCCTCCCTAGAGACGTACATCGGTCTCGTCCTCAGCTCGCTCTTCATTATCTGGAAGCTTTCCTCGATCTCCCATCGCTGCTTGTTGGATCTTATGATCAGTGACAGGTCGCTGTCCTCCAGGTCGGTCGTTACCGCATAGAAGCCGTCATATTTCTTCTCTTCGGCGATTTTCTTTTCATCGATTTCGTACAGCTTCTCGCTGGCGACCTCGCCGTCACCGGTCATTGACATTTCGGTGATGTAGTAGCGCGGATCGCGCTGGTTCGTCCTCGTCAGCTTTCCGGGATTCCCGAGAAGCTTCCGGGCTCTTTCCAGCTTCTTCTCCCTGATGTGGTCCTGATAGTCAGCGAACTTCCTTGAGTAGGTGACGATGTAGTTTTCCTCAAGGGTGTAAGTGCCGCCTGATGACTGTGATTTTTTGGTGCGCTTCTCCCATCTGTGCTTGCAGAAGACAAGGTCCCTTATTCTTCTTTTTTCGCCGCCGATATCAATGAATTCCTTGCCTTCCAGGTCCTTGAGGCTGAAAGTGTCCGGATAGCCCTCCAGCTCCCATCCGTCAGGGGAAATGGCCCATTCTCTCATCGTCTTTGTCATTTTCCGTATTGGCTAGGTGACGATGTAGGCGCCGTTCTTCTTCAGGTCATTGTAGACCTTGTTCTCCCATCCGTTGAGTCCGGCATCCGCGCAGACGATGAACCTTGACACCTCGAAGTCCTTCTCGACCCTTGCCTCAAGCTCCCTCAGGGACTTCTGCTCGTTCTGGTTTCCAGGAAAGACGTAGTCAGCCAGGGGTATGCCGTCCGAGTCCATGAAGAGCCCATACTGTACGATGGGGTTAGGGCGGTTTTCCTTGCACTTCCCGTACATCCTGAAGCCATCCTCCTCTTCAGTCTCGAAAAAGAAGTTAGTGCAGTCGTAATAGAGGACCGACGTGTTCTTCTCGAAGAGAGCGGCGCTGTTCCGGTAGAGCTCCCTTTCAATGAGGTATCTGTTCTCGGAAAGAACGTTCAGGGAGCGGTAGATGTTCGCCAGTAATAATGGCAATATTATTTTCCTCAAAATGGGTAATTTAAAATTCCCCAATTTAGGTGGCTTGATATTCCTTTTTCTTTGATTCCTCAAGCTTCTCTAGAACATCCTTTGTCCGGTATGATGGTCCAACGATATTCACAATATGCGAATGATGCAGAAGCCTGTCAAGAATGGCATTGGTTATCACCGGATCGCCAAATATCTCATTCCACTTTGAAAGGCTCTTGTTCGTAGTGATGACTGTGGATTTCTTTTCATACCTGAGCGTAATAAGCTGAAAGAAGAGGTTGGCGTCCTCGCTGTCCAGGTTAAGATATCCTATCTCATCGATTATAAGCAGCCTGTGTCTCATG
>NZ_JNKU01000025.1 GCF_000702165.1 Sharpea azabuensis DSM 18934 | reverse complement strand
ATTTGCGGATGGCAAGAGAAGACACGGGCTGGACTATACGCTATATACAGGATTCGAAAGAGTGTATGATAATCTTATGTTGATATTCACAGGAATGAATCTCAAGAAGTTATGCACATACCTTGGAAGGATGCAGGAGGCGCATTGCGCCCAAAATTCCTGCTTTGAGCATCAAAATGAGGAAACGTTAAAGGCGATGGGGATAGGATAGAAGGATCTAGGCCCAATTTTTTTATTATCTGGAGAAATATATTCAGAAAAAAGAGGATGAATCATAAAATATATCAATCTATAAAAAAAGACCGCCAACGATGTGGTTAATCGTCAACAGTCTGAGATCAGCAATGATCTGTTTTTCTTTTATTCAAAAAAGCCAGGTCCTAAGATCTGACTTGAATAATAAAGAAATAGAACTGATTCTTTCCACGTGGGACGTCATAGTGTTCAATAAGTGAAAGATAGCCTTTATTAACACGTAAATTCTTTTCTACAAGACCTATTTCACTTGTATAGATAAAGGCATAGCCATCTGGCTTAACAAGACGGTGGATACGTTTAAAGAATGTATCATAGAGCTTCTCTAATTCCTGCTTATTACGCATCTGTGCATAGGTTGGCATGTCGGTGATGATTTCATCAAACATTTCCCCATTGACAAAGCGCAATGCATCCTTATTGACATAATGGATATTGAGATTAGCCGCTTTTGTATTACGCTTAGCTGCTTCTAGTCCTTTGGAGTAAATATCCAGGCCTAGGGCAAAGCTTGTTGGACGCATGAGACATCTTTCAATCAAAGTAATCCCACTGCCTACAAAAGGATCTAGCACTTTGGCATGATCAGTCATATAGGGCTTGGCAAGTTCTAGCAAAGTCGCTGCTACATAAGGCTGCATGGAATTAGAAATGACTTCTTTACGATAATCAAAGCGTGGATTCTCCAGTGTTGACAGCTTTAAATAGGCAGAGACATAACCTTCTCTTAATTCCTTGAAAATAATCTCAATCTCATAGTTATTGACGACATTTAAGAGCTTATCTGGATAAAGATCATATAACCCTTTGACAACAGCCTGAATAAGCTTTGGGTCTTTTTCACGTAAATGATCTGATAAACGATAATAGAAAAGCTCATTACTATCAAATAAACGATCCAGCAAGTCAAGTAAATTACTCTGACGGAAACATTCAATTATGACATCTGCATCCTTTGGCATATTGGCACACTTATGAATAGGGATGATCATATCACGATAATTACGTAATGGTAATAAATCGTAGACGGAATTTGTACGGACAAGTACCCCCTGTCCAACTGGCTTATATTTTAAATGCAGGACATATTCAAAGAGTGTGAACTGATAATAGGGCAATGTTGTGAGAATGACATCAACATCCTTATGTAAGAGTCTGATCATCTTTTTCTTATGTGTTGTATATGAAAGAATGATTGGATTGAGGATTTTAAGCTGAGCCTGGATGTGCTTGCTGTCAGTGTGCTCATCGGCCAACAAATCTGCCTGTATCTCCTTGAGGTCATTAATGATGCTCTTAACATTCTGCTTGCTTAAGGCTTTCAGATAGCTATCTTTCACAAAGTCCTTGTCTTCTTCACGATAAGCATTCAACAATAAACTCTTAACAGCTGTTTTTCCATAGCACCCTAGAAGAAGTGCTGCATTCTTTCTGATCTTTGGATCCGCATCATGAAGTAATACTTTCAATTTACTGTAAAGTTCTTCAGAGACAAGCTGCTCATCATCACGCATATCATTCTTTAAAGCAATCAAGTTCTGACGTATATCTTTATTATTAATTATATTGTGAATTAATTCTTCCCTCATACTTTTCCCTCGCAACTTTCTCCTATTATACCATAATTGTATACAACTCACAATCACGAAAAAAACGAGAAGACCTAATAGATCTTCTCGTCAGTAATAATCATATCCAATGGAACATCAAGACTATGCGGCTCTGTATCCTTAACATGCTGGAAGCTAAAGGCAATTCCACATGTTGTGTGGGGATAGTTCTTTAGCGCACGATCATAGAAACCACGGCCATAACCAACACGATTTCTTTGATCATCAAACATCAAGAGTGGGACAACCACAAAATCAATATCATTGATATTTCTTGTAATGTTTGTAATAGGTTCATCAACCCCAAAATACCCCTTAGCCACATCATCAAAAGATTCAATCTTGTAGAAGACAAGATCATCACCAACACATTTTGGTACAAAAATCTCTTTCTTGCCAAAATACTTAGCCATCAAAGCTCTTGTATCCACTTCATGACGGTAGCTCATATAGAGCGCTATTGACTGTGCTTCTTGAAACGCCTTTAATGATTCAAGCTGCTTTTGAATCTGCAGGCAGTAATGCTGATAGCTTTCTTCATCAAGAGCTAGTCTCTTTTGAATCATGGACTTACGTAATTGTTTCTTATCCAATGGCTTTATCACTCATATCAAATTTAATCAGCTGATTCAATTCAACGGCATATTCCATTGGAAGTTCTCTTGAGAATGGTTCAATAAAGCCCATGACAATCATTTCTGTTGCTTGTGCTTTTGTCAGACCTCTACTCATTAAATAGAAGAGCTGATCTTCAGAGACTTTAGAGACTGTTGCTTCATGCTCAATTGTTGAATCGTTATTCAACATTTTGTTTGTAGGAATTGTATCGGATGTTGAAAGAGGATCAAGAATGAGCGTATCACATTCAATCTTGCTCTTTGCTCCTTTAGCTTTAGGTGCATGGGTTACCAAGTCCCTAAAATTGGCTTTACCGCCATTTTTAGAGATGGACTTAGAAATAATCTGACTGCTTGTATTTGGTGCTAAATGAATCATTTTAGCGCCAGAGTCAATAATCTGTGTTTTATCTGCAACAGCAATCGTAATAACGTTGCCCTTAGCTCCTTCACCTGCAAGAATGCAGCAAGGATACTTCATCGTAATACGGCTACCAATATTACCATCGACCCATTCCATAAAACCACCTACATCAACACGAGCACGCTGAGTCACTAGGTTCAAGACATTCTTTGACCAGTTCTGGATTGTTGTATAACGGCAATGGGCATGCTTGCCAACTACAATTTCAACAACCCCGGCATGTAAGCTATCTTTTGAGTAGCTTGGTGCTGTACAGCCTTCTACATAGGTAATATCGGCATAATCATCAACAATAATTAATGTTCTTTCAAACTGTGCCATGGCTGATGAATTAATACGGAAATATGCCTGTAATGGCTTTTCAAGGTGAACACCTTTAGGGACATAGATAAATGATCCACCTGACCATACTGCCCCATTTAGAGCTGAGAACTTGTTGTCATTGTATGGGATAACTGTATCAAAATACTTCTTGAAGATTTCTGGATACTCTCTTAGACCACTATCAATATCTAAGAAAATAACACCCTTCTCTTTAACTTCTTCAAGCATATTATGATAAACAACTTCTGATTCATATTGTGTTGAAACCCCTGAAAGATATTTTCTTTCGGCATCAGGAATACCTAGTCGATCAAATGTATCCTTGATTTCATCAGGTACCTCTTCCCAGTCATTCGTCTGATTATCAGCCGGACGCTTATAATAAGTGAAATCAGAGAAGTCAATATCACTTAAATCAACACCCCATGTAGGTAATGGTCTTGATTCAAATTCTTTTAATGATTTTAAACGATATTCCAGCATCCATTCTGGTTCTTTTTTAATTGCAGAGATTTCTCTTACAATATCTGCATTAAGTCCTTTAGGTGTTGTAAAGACAGCTTTATCAGGTTCAATGAAATCAGCTGAATTATCCACACCAGTAAGAGGAATATCATCAAAGTTCTTATCCATTCTTCTTCCCCTCACTTTCATCAATTAATCGTTCTAGCCCATTCCAGCCAATTGTTGCACATTTAATACGATTGGCTTGCTTATAAGTATTCTTAAAGACATAGGCTTCCTGTATTAAAGAAGGATCATAATCTTTTTCATAAATCATGTCCTTGTAGTTTTCAATAATTTTACGTGCTTCTTCCTTGCTTTTTCCTTTGACAAGTTCTGTCATGATGGAAGTTGAAGCTGTTGAGATAGCACATGCTTCACCATCAAAACGTACATCTTCAATCATATCACCATTGAATTTTGCTTCAATGTCGATATTATCGATACATGTAGATGAATTCATATTGGTTTTCATATAGGCATCATCATCAATAATGCCATGATTTCTTGGATTCTTGTAATGATCCATAATGATTTCTCGCATAACGAGTGGGTTATCTAAAGAATGCATCTAAGAAGTCATCTCCTTTCTTACATACTTCAATAAAGGCATCAATATCTTCTTTTGTCGTATAGACATAGAATGATGCACGAACAGTAGAATTCACACCAAGATAGTTATCAAGAATCTTTGCACAGTGTTCGCCAGCTCTTACGGCAATACCATAGGTATTAAAGAGAGAGGCAGCATCCTGTGAGAAGACGTCCTTGATATTCATAGCGATTGCCCCAGTCGCCTCTTTATTGTAGACATCGACATTGTCGAGCTCTTCAAGACGTTCAATCGCATACTTACGCATAGCTTCCTCATGAGCAACAACATTCTCCATGCCAAGATTCATGAGATATTTTGCAGCTGCGCCTAAGCCTACAGCACCTTCAATATTTGGTGTTCCTGCTTCAAAGCGATAAGGGATTTCCTTGAGGGTCACTTCACCCTCTTTATTGTAGCGGGCATTGCTTCCTCCCCCTGAACGAACAGGATGCATTTCTTCAAGTAAGGCACGTTTGCCATAAAGGACACCAATCCCTGTTGGCCCTAACATCTTATGACCGCTAAAAGCTAAGAAATCAATATCGTCCTTCTGTACATCTGTTACCATATGGGGAACGGATTGTGCCCCATCAGCCACAACAACAATGCCCTTTGTATGGGCATAATGCGCAATCTCACCAATAGGGACTTCAAAGCCAAGAACGTTGGTCATAATGGCTAGGGAAATGATTTTTGTATGTTCTGTTACTGTTGCTTTAACAGCATCCAAAGTGATATGCCCTGTTTCATCAATAGGAATATATTTGATGATAGCGCCTGTCTGTTTGGCAACATCAAACCATGGTAATGTGTTAGAGGCATGTTCAGCATATGAAAGCAGGATCTCGTCACCAGCTTTTAAATGCGTGAGACCATAGCCATAAGCAACCATGTTCAAGCCATCAGTTGAACCTGATGTAAAGATCAGTTCATCCTTTTCTTTCGCATTGATGAACTGACGTAATGTTTCTCTTGCCCCTTCAAAATGCATATCAACATCATGGGAAAGATCATAGTCCCCTCTTTCGGCATTAGCTGAATAGTTGGAGAGATAATCGACAACTGCATCAATGACGCATTGTGGCTTAAGTGTTGTTGCATTGCTGTCAAGATAAACGAGTGGAGCATTATGCATCTTGACATTGTTTTTAAGCATTGGGAAATCTTCTCTTACTTTATAAACATCATACATACTATGCACCAACCTTTCCTAAGACTTTTTCGAAACGTTCTTTAATCATAGGATTATCAACGACATCAATAACTGGCTTTAAATAACCATAAGTGATGAGCTGCATAGCCTGGCGTTTTGTAAGGCCTCTGCTCTGGAGATAGTAAAGATGGTTTTCATCCATACGTCCAACCCCAGCAGCATGGGATGCCTGGACATCATAGTCATCAATATAAAGATATGGATTTGCGCTAGCGCGAGACGCTTCATCAAAGACCATGATTTTGTTTGTCTGATGGCTTTCGCTCTTATGCATGCCCTTCTTAATTGTCCCAATACCATCAATCGTCATGCTGCCAGCATCCTTCGCAACACCATAGTTATCCATAATGCCATATGTGTATGGAGCATGATGTTCGATATTAACAGTATAATGCTTCTTTTCTTCAAGCTTACTTAAAGCTGCCATACGTAGCTTCATATTGGCATTTGTACCTGCTAAGATAAAATTATAATTGGCATCTAATGAGCCATCAGATAGCTCTGCGTAGCCTAAGTGGAAAGATGCATCACGGCCAACAACACCCTGATCATCAAAATGAATTGCTGCCTTATTGACAGAATCATTTTCATTAAAGATATTGATATGCGCATTCTCATCAACCTTGAATGTTCTTGAAAGCTTGACATTATCTGCCAGTGTTCTTGTCTCAACAAGATTAACTGTTGTATTTTTTGCAAAATGATAATGTAATTCACCATCATGATGCAATGAGATCACAACATGTAAGTCATACTTGCCTTCATCAAAGGACAATGTTGTGCCTTCTAAATGAACACCTTCTGGTAAGACAACATCCTTAACTTGATCATCTTCTAAGAACACATGATGAGAATAAATATAACTATTTTCTCCCATCACTACTTGCCTCCAAAGCCAAAGAGCTTTTCAATTAAATCACTGTTATCCTGTTTACCAACAAGCCATTCATAGCCTTCATTATTAATCTTTTCGACTAATTCATAGCCACCTTCAGCCTTAATTTCACCATCAACAAGAACATGAACATGACTAGGCTTAACAAGCTGATAAAGCTTTTCATAATGGGATACCATGACTAAGCCCATTTCATTCTCTTCTTTCATCTTGTTGACGGCATCAGCGACAATTCTTAACGCATCAACATCAAGCCCTGAATCAATTTCATCAAGCAAGGCAAAGCTTGGCTTCAACAATTCCATTTGAAGAATTTCATTACGCTTCTTCTCCCCACCTGAGAAACCTTCATTTAAATAACGATGTGCTAAATCCTCATTCATCTTAAGTTCGCTGATTGCCTGATCAAGATTGTTCATGAAATCAAACAAACGCACAGGTTCATCTCTTCTTGCGTTAATTGCAGCTTTCAGGAAATCACTATTTGTGACCCCAGGAATAGCTTCAGGATACTGCATGCCTAAGAAGATTCCTTTACGGCTTCTTTCATCAACACTCATAGCGAGCAAGTCTTCACCATCAAGTGTAATTGAACCCTGTGTAACCTTGTAACTAGGGTGACCCATGATTGTTGAGAGTAATGTTGATTTACCATTACCATTTGGACCCATTAATGCATGTGTTTCACCTGTTTTAAATTCTAAAGTTATACCTTTTAAAATCTCTTTGTCATCAACACTGACATGGAGATCATTAATTTTTAATACTGACATATTTCTACCACCTCGTTCACTCATTTTATAATAAAGATATGGCTAACTCAAATAATATAATAAGAAATCTTTCATGTGAAAGATTGTGATTTGCCTGCTTAGATTGAAAAAAAGGGAAATGTATGTATAATAAGATTGTTACTTAAGGAGGTTTGTATGAACGTAAAAAGACTAACATGTCTTACAATTACAGGCATGATGCTTTTGTCTGGCTGTAGTGCAGGCAAAACTGTCAATAACAAGAGTGTTGTGGCATCCTTAGATGGTGATAATGTCTATGCCGACAGTATTTATTCAAGCATATCTTCAACATCTTCAGGACGTACACAGCTTTTCAATTACACCCTAGATCAGCTTCTTCATAGCAAGTATCCAGCAACGAAAGCTATGGAAGAAAATGCTGACAACATGGTTGATTCTATTAAAGAAAGCTACAAATCACAATATAGTGAAAGTGAATATGAGAAGCAGCTAGAAAAGGACTTGAAATCTTCTGGATATTCAAGCATTGCTGATTATCGTAAGAAAGTTGTTTACTCTCTTCAGTATGCGGAAATGATGAAGAACTATGTCAAGAAACATTTCAATGCTGTCTTTGATGATTACTACAAGATGGCAACTCCACGTTATATTTCTATTATCAAGGTTTCTATGGCATCTGTAGATGCACCAACAAATACGGAAAGTGACAAGCTGCAGGAAGTAAAAGACTTATTGAAGAGTGGCAAGAACTTTGGTGATATTGCGAAAAGTTATTCTGATGACAACGATACAAAGAATGCTAAAGGCAGCCTAGGTATTGTTGATACAACAAGTTCTTTATCCGATACATATGGCAGTGATGTCGCAAGTACGGCTTTGACTTTAACAGCCGGACAGACAAGTGAAGCCATCAAGGGCACAAATGGTTATTATTTCCTTTACTGTTCTTCAACTGATAAGGAAAAGATCAAGAAGGAATTAAAGAATGTTGATGCAAATTCACCACTCATCACTTATGATAACTATATGGTTTATGAAGCCTTCAAGACATATAAGATCACTTATCAAGACAAAGCTACAAAAGAAGCCATCAAGAAAGTGATTGATGAAAATCTTAAAAACAGAGCTGAGGAAAGGAAATAATTATGGACGAAAATAAAGAATTTAGACAGGTCCATAAGGTTCCTGTTAAAAAGACAAAAAAACCAATTAATAAAAAAGCGATTGTTGGTCTTGTTTTAGCCATTGTATTAGCAGCTGGTTGTATTGGTGGTTACTACTATGTGAAAAATACAAAAGAAACTGATTATGTTTCTAAGGTAACGGATGGATCGAAAGATCTCATTACTGGCGATACGACCGTCAGCAAGCAAGGCTATTATGAGTATTTAATGGATGGTAGTGGCGCAAGTGAAATTGTCAGCCAGGCATTAACGAAGATTGCTGACAAAGAACTTACAACAAAAGCTGATAAGGCAAGTATTAAAACAGAGACGAAAGCACTTGAAGATCAATATAAGAATTATATGGGTTCTGTGAAGGACTATGCGAAATCTGTTGGCTACAGTTCTGAAGAAGCCTTCAGAAAAGCCACACTTACACCTAACGCAAAACAGAATGCCCTTGTGAAGAAGTATCTCACTTCTAAGTTCACAACAGCCATTGACAAATATAAAGTCAGCTATGTCAAGTATTTCACTTATGAAAAAGAATCTCAGGCATTAAAAGCTATTCAGTCAATCAAGAGTGAAGAGGACTATAAGAAACTTGCGGATGCATCAAGCACAAGTACTGATGTTGGTATTCTTTCTACAAAGTCATCAGCTGACAGCAATCTTGTCAAGAAAGCAAGTACTCTCTATAAGATGAAAAAAGATGGCGTCTATGGCAGTGCTGTAAAGCTTTCAACAGGTGCTTATGCTGTTGTTTATGTTTATAACACTGATCGTGCTGCCCATAAGGATGATATTGTTTCTGCTCTTTATAAGCTTGATAAAGTCAAAACAGATATCAATGCATACTACTTAAACAAGTATCATTTCACTGTTTATGACAACAAGATGAAAAAAGCAATTAAGGAAATCTCAAAATCATATATTAAAGATTAAGACCATGATCTGATATGATCCCCTAAAGGTAGACAGTACAAATACACAATATGTACTGCCCTGCTTTTAGGGGGTTTTATTATAGGAAGAAAAGCAAAATATACATTTGAACAGAAGCTGAAAGCTGTACTGGATTATCAGTCAGAAAAGAAATCAGCAACTGAGATCGCATCAGAATTAGATATGGCGAAAAATGGTGACAACAGAATACGTGAATGGTCGAATCTCTGTAAAGCTAACGGGCAAGAAGCTCTCAAGTCTAAAGAAAGAAATTCATCTTACTCAAAAGAATTCAAAGAATGGTCTATCGCTCACATTTTCTTCTCCTTTTTCTTGTTGTGGTTCTTATTCTATAGTTTTTCCTCATTCTCTTCAACTTTTCTCATTTCTTTAAAAAAGACTAACACGAGCAATGCGCTCATGCTAGTCACTAGAGTTTACAGAAAGGATCAAGCTGACGTTCGACCTCTGCATATTTCTTGATATAATCAGGTTTATAAAGCTTGCCACGCATGATGACATGCGTCACATTACTGAGTGTTGAAAGATCATCAAGTGGATTGATCTTTGTGACAATCATATCGGCATATTTACCAGCTGTTATAGAGCCTGTGATCTTGCCGACATTCAATAATTTCGCATTACCCAATGTTGCACTATAGAGGGCATAGCGTGGAGAAACACCACAGTACTTGACAAAGTAGATAAGCTCACGCCACATATCATAATGTGTCACATAGGGACAAGCGGTATCTGTTCCTAGAGCCACGGGGATATTGTTGGCGAGGGCTTTTTTGGCATTATCAATAATGCCATCAAAGACCAATTTGCCATTATATTGCTGGATTTCATTACAATGAGAAATCTTACGATCGAACAAGGCAAAAGGAAGTGCTGGTGAAATAGTTGTTGTAAGAAAGGCATGACGCTTTTTAAAAAGATCAATGATTTCTTCATCACACATAGCCCCATGTTCAATGGAATCCACACCATTCTCTAAGGCAACACGAACACCTTCACTTGATTCCACATGGGCAGCAACAATCAAGTTATTACGATGAGCCTCATCACAAGCCGCCTTAATGATTTCAGGGGGCATTTTCAAAGCTCCAGCGCCACCCTTTTCAGTCGCATCCATAACCCCACCAGTAATCATCAGCTTAATAAAATCTACATGCTGTTCAACAAGGTTATCAACAGCCTGGCGTGCTTCTTTTTCATTGCCAACAACACGTGCAACAGAGCCGGCCATATGACCACCTTCAACTGTAATCGCCTGATTGCTCGTAAGAATACGCGGTCCAACAAGTTCACCACGATTAATTTTATCTCTTATTTGCGTATCATAGTCCAATAGCCCACCGACAGTTCTGATTGTCGTTACACCACTCATTAATTCCGTTCGAGCATAGTTTTCACACATTTTCATGGACATATGTCGAAAAAGCTTATTGCGTGTTGCCATCTCAGCTGCCTTCGCACTATCTTTCTGTTTTCTTTTAGGTTTGCCACTTCCAGGAAGATGGACATGCATATTGATCAAGCCAGGCATAATGAATGCCCCTTGTAAATCAACTTCCTGATAACCAGCCCGTGATGTGCTTTCATCAGTGATGGATTCTATTTTATCATTGTTGGTGAGAATGACTTTATGGGAGATGACTTCCATATGTTCACTACCATCCAAGATATGACCATTTATAAAAGCATATTTCATGTTATCACTCCTTACATATTTCCTTTACAATCTCTAATACGATTGATACACATAATCATTTCCCCAAAAAGAATGAATTCTTTAAGATTTTCAATCTTTCTTACAGGCGGGATGTACTTCTTTGGAATATATTTTGCCATTTCTTCCACAAGTTCATCAACACTTGGTACATTGGAACAATAATAGGTCAATAATTGTGGTCCAATTGTCGCAATTAAGGCCACAAGATTCTTAGCCACAACTTCCTTAGCGCCTTCTTCATAGCGGGCAAGTATTGCTGGATCATCACTGTAGGTCAAAGGCAAAT
Organism: Sharpea azabuensis DSM 18934; assembly: GCF_000702165.1. GTDB lineage: Bacteria > Bacillota_I > Bacilli_A > Erysipelotrichales > Coprobacillaceae > Sharpea > Sharpea azabuensis. The sequence goes on along the minus strand of NZ_JNKU01000025.1, from coordinate 29,157 downwards.
ATTGTGTTTCACCAGCAATATTCATATAGCCCTTAATAACCCGGTCGTGGAAGATTGTACCTGCCCCACCCCGATTATGTCCTCTTGGCAGGAAATAGAAACTGACCGAGTCACAGTCATCCTGAAGCACATTAAGACCTGCTGCTACAGCATTGACATCATTATCAAGAGAAAAGCCAAGTTCTGGATGCTTGCTTTTAAGATAACCAGCCACATCCGTATAATCAAAGCCTTCATTTTCATTAGTCATAAAGCCATAATGAATAATACCTGGTGCCCCAATACCGACATAATGAATATCGGAATGTTCTAATAAGACATAGTCAATAATATCGTTGAGATCACGCAGATTGAGCTGATCATGGATTCTCTCACCATCCAATAGCACTTCAGCATTCTGATAGACACGATAATGGATATGGGTATGACGATAATTCTTTAATATACCAATCGCTAAAATCTTTTTGTCATAATTAAGGGATAATGTTGGTAATGCTTCTTCCTTTTTCTCTGGTTTCGCCTGGGTGAGAGTTTCTTTAATCAGGTCAATGGTAGCACCAACATCATATTTCGCAAAGATTGCTGAAGGCAAAGTCAGCACAGGAATACGATGGAAAATAGAGCGTACACGGGCAAGCTGATAGCCTATCTGTGGGGCAAGTAAAATCATGTCATAATTCATTCCAGCATCTGCTAATTCATTGTAAGCAACGGCTGAGAATTCATAATCAAGATTCAATGTTTGTACACCTTTATTGAGTTCCTGGGCAAAGAAGCTTGTCGTTAGACCTGAGGAACATGATAAGAGGACCTTGACAGTCTTATGATCATCCACATGATGCATGATATCCATAAACTCTTGATAAATACCAACTGCATGTTTAAGAGTCTGTAATTGAAAATGGAGATAGAATTCAATATTCTGGTTCTTCTTATTGGTAATTGAGAATTCTATGATGGAATTATCCTGGTGAAATACAACCTGGCCTTTAGCTCCAGCTGTATCAAAATCAAGGGCAGTATTTTCTCCAACCTTGCCTTCTGTCACACCAATATCGCCATGATCCTGCAATTGAATCCATTTTGCAAATATGGCTACATAGATTTCTCTTAAAAATTCATCCATGAACATGATCTTACCCCTCTAAGCCAAACATTTCATTGATGATTCTTATGCCTGAAGCCGTCTTAAAGAAATGATCGCGGGCATTCTTGATTTTCTCTTTGTCATCCCCATCTTCATAGGCATTGACAAGATAATCCGCTTCAACAAGAATCTGAAAATCAATGTCATCAACCGCACTTATGGTATGATGATGTCCAACAATAAAGCCAACACGCTGACATAATGCATCATCATAGCCAGCTGACTTTAAGAGCTTCATTGCAGGCTTGGGCCCAAATTCTTCCTGTCGTTTAGGCGTATTCTTTAAGCCCTGACTTTCTGCAACAATAATACCAATATCATGCACATAGCCAGCAAGGGTCACACGTTCTACAATCTCATTATCTAAACCTTCTTCAATGGCAATCATGTTGGCGAAGCTTGCGACTTTAAGAAAGTGCTGAATTCTTTTAGGATCACCATGATCAAAGGCAATCATTTTTCTTTTTACAATATTTTCCTTGTTCATATCTACACCTCAAATAATGATAACTGGCCATCCATAGCCTCATTTACTAAAGGTGGCTGTTTTTGTTTTAATAATGCTTTCGCTTTTTCTTCATCAAAAAGATAATCCTTCATAACCCCTGGTGCAAGTAAAAATGGCATGCGGTCATGAATAGCAATCATCGAATCATTGGCTGGCTTAGTGATAATGACATAATGTCCTGCTTGATCATAAAGACCACCCATCAGCATCATGCCATTTTTGGGATAATGAAAGCGAAATTGTTTTTTCTCCTGATTCCATTCATAGAAACTGCGGGCAAAGATGACACAACGTCGCTTATTGAAATCATCCTGAAAGAATGGCTTTGTCGTCACGCTTTCACTTCTCGCATTAAAGACAAGCTTTGAACCAATCGGCTTCCCCCATTGCATGACTTCATAGCCTTTTTGTGAAGCAATGATACCAAAATCACCAGGATGAACATCCCCAGGCTTTATTCTTGCATCATACATATCTTCAAGCAGTTTATCAATAATATTACGATCAATAAAATAACGTCCACACATATTTATACCTAGCTTCAAATTCTAAGTCAGCCTTAGATTTCTAAAAACATATCATTCCACTTTGCCCCACCATGACTACTTAAAGAGTCCTGTAATTTCTTATAGCCAAAGCTTTCATAAAAAGGCAATAAGCGATCTTTGCAGGTGAGAATGATACCCTCTTTTCCTTTCTTTCTTGCAAGATCAATATAGGCATGCATCAACATGCTTGCAATCCCCTGATGCTGGTATGTGGGCAATACATCAATCCCAAAGACAGTCATATAAATACCTTTGGGATCATGCAATGAAGCATCACTGTAGAAGCAATCAGGAAGATAGCGCTGACTTGTTTCATTGCCATTGATAAAACCAACGATTTGATCATCCTTTCTCGCGACAAGAAAATTCTCCCCAAAAACTTCATAACGCTTCACAAATTCTTCATATCCACATGCTTCTGTTTGAGGAAAACAAATGGCTTCGATATTTGCGATATCTTTTAGATCTTCTGCTTTTGCTTGTTCTATCTTTATCATAAACCTATTCTAGCAAAAAACATCCCATTAGAAAATGGGATGTCTCATTAAATTTGGGCGCCTTCAAACTGTGACTTGTAGAGTGAAGCATAGAACCCGCCTTCATCAAGCAGTGACTGATGATTACCAACTTCAACAATATCACCATCACGCATGACAATAATCGTATTGGCATCACGAATTGTTGAAAGACGATGGGCAATAACGAAAGATGTTCTTCCTTCCATTAAAGCATCCATACCCTGTTGAATCATCACTTCTGTACGTGTATCAACGGAAGATGTTGCTTCATCAAGAATAAGAATCTTTGGATCTTTTAAGAAAGCACGGGCAATTGTCAACAGCTGCTTCTGGCCAGCTGAGATATTGGAAGATTCTTCATTAATGACTGTATCAAGTCCTTCTGGCAAAGTATGAACGAAGTGGTCCACACGGGCATTCTTGATGGCTGTTTCGACTTCCTCGTTGGTTGCATCAAGTTTGCCATATTTCAAGTTTTCTTTTACGCTGCCATTGAAAAGCCAAGTGTCCTGCAAGACCATTCCAAACATCGAACGTAAATCACTACGTTTCATATCCTTGATATCTACGCCATCAATAAGAATAGAACCTTTATTTAATTCATAGAAACGCATCAATAACTTAATGATTGTTGTCTTACCAGCCCCAGTAGGACCAACAATGGCAATCTTTTGTCCAGCATGAACATGAAGATTGAAGTCATGAATAATGATCTTATCTGGGTTGTAGCCAAACTTGACATGGTCAAATGTAACAGCACCCTTCATATGATCAATTACATCACGGCTGACAGTAGCCTTTTCATCATCAATTTCTTTTGCTTCTAAGAATTCAAAGACACGTTCACTTGCTGCAGCAGTTGACTGCAACATATTGACAATCTGGGCCATCTGAGTAATTGGCTGATTGAACTGACGGACATACTGAATGAAGGCCTGAATATCACCAATCGTAATAATCTTGCCGCTCGCAAGATAGCCCCCTACAATACATACAGCGACATAGCCAATATTACCAATAAGGCTGGCAACCGGCATCATCAATGAGCCAAAGAACTGTGACTTCCAGGCTGATTCATAAAGCTTATCATTATATTGATCAAAGGTATCAATGGCTTTTTCTTCACCATTAAATGCTTTGACAACTTCATGACCACCATATACCTCTTCAATATGACCATCCACATCACCTAATGCATCCTGTTGCATCTTAAAGAATTTTTGTGAACGTTTCATAATAATGCTTGCTACCGTCAAAGTAATAGGAAGGACAACGACTGCAATGATTGTCATTTGCCAGCTAATCGAAAGCATCATCACAAGGATCCCAATGACTGATACTGTTGAAGTGATCATCTGGCTCATTGACTGATTAAGAGATTGGGCAATCATATCGACATCATTCGTTACTCTTGAGAGAATGTCCCCATTACTGTGGTGATCAAAATAAGAAAGAGGCAAACGGTTCATCTTTTCAGAAATATCTTTTCTAAAGTCATAAGCAACTTTCTGCGAGATACCACTCGTAATCCAGCCCTGAATATAGTTAAATAAGGCACTTACAAGATAGAGAGCTAAGAGGATAAGGAGGATATGGGTAATATAGCTAAAATCAATTCCCCCGACATTTCTGACCTTCGCCACGATCCCTTGGGAAAGCTTATCGGTTGCTTTGGCAAGAATTTTAGGACCGACAATGGAGAAGATTGTTGATCCAACAGCAAAGATCATGACAAAGATGAGTTTGAGATAGTAAGGTTTCAAATAACGAATAAGTTTCGCCATCGTTCCTTTAAAGTCTTTGGCTTTTTCACCATTACCCATAGAAGGACGACCAGGATGATTTCTTCTTTTATTCATTTTCTAATTCCTCCTTTGATAATTGTGAGTAGGCAATCTGCTGATAAACATCACATGTTTTCATCAGTTCATCATGTGTTCCCTTGCCTACCATACGGCCTTCATCAAGAACAATAATCTGATCGGCATGCATGATGGAAGCAATGCGCTGACCTACAAGCAAGACAGTATTATGTTCTTTCTGACACATTTCATTAAGTTCTTTTCTTAGTTTGGCATCGGTCTTAAAGTCAAGTGCGGAGAAGGAATCATCAAAGATGAGAATTTCTGGATTCTTAGCTAGTGCTCTCGCAATGGCAAGACGCTGACGCTGGCCACCAGACACATTTGTCCCTCCGGCCGCAATTTCATGATCTAAACCACCAGGAAGCTTATCGACAAATTCCTTAGACTGTGAGATTTCTAATGCACGCTCAAGATCTTCATCTGAAGCATTGGAAGCACCATATTGTAAAGTGCTGCGTACATCACCACTAAAGAGGTTCGCTTTTTGTGGCACGATACCAAGCTTACTTCTCAGCTCATGAATACTGGCATTACGCACATCAACACCATCAACATAGACATGGCCACTTGTTGTATCATAGAAACGTGGGACAAGATTAATCAGTGTTGACTTACCTGAACCCGTTGAACCAATAAAGGCTGTTGTCTGACCTGGCTTAGCTGTAAAGCTAATGTCACTTAAAACATTTTCTTCTGAACCAGGATAGGCAAAGCTGACATGATCAAATGTGACAACACCACGTTGATCATCAGGGAATGCTTCAGGATGAGCTGGTTCAACAATACTATTTTCTGTTTCTAAAACATCGGCAATACGCTTAGCAGAAATAGAGGCACGAGGAAGCATGATGGCAATCATTGCAATCATCAAGAAGCCCATGATGATCATCATGCCATATTGCAAGAAGGCCATCATCTGACCAATCTGGATATGTCCTAAGTCAATCTGCTTAGCACCGACATAGACAATCGCTAACGTTACGGCATTCATAATAAACATCATGATTGGCATCAGGCTAATCATCACTCTATTGACAAATAAATTGACTTTCGTTAAATCCGTATTAGAGACATCAAAGCGTCTTTCAGCTTCTTTCTCATTACCAAAGGCACGAATGACAAGAACGCCGGATAAGTTTTCACGCATTGCAAGATTAAGTTTATCAATCAATGACTGAATGATCTTGAATTTAGGCAGAACAATACTAAATGTCACACCTAATACCCCAAGAATGACAATGAGGACAAGACCAATAACACCGGTCATTGATTTCGATTGCTGGATGGCTCTGACAAAGGCACCTAGCCCTAATACTGGCGCAAAGCAGACCAGTCTGATAAACATCACAACAACCTGCTGGATCTGGGTAATATCATTTGTCGAACGGGTAATCAGGGAAGCTGTTGAGAACTGATCCATTTCATGTGTTGAGAAGCTTTCCACCTTCTTGAAAAGATCCAAGCGCAGATCTCTCGCAATAGCTGCACCTGTCTTTGAGGCAAAGAAAGCCGCCGCAATAGAAGCAACAGCACCAAGCAAGGCAATCACAAGCATTTTCACACCAGCTTGAAAAACATAGGCATTCTGAATATCATCCGTATTGGCGCCTAAGCGTTTATATTCACTCTTAACCGCATTTCCACCGGCAATATTCATGGTACTATTCCCCATTGTTTTCATTTGTTTGTCGATGCTGTCAAACATCTTATTACGGCTATCTTCAGGCATTGCACCAATGAAATAGAAGACATCGCCTTCCTTCACTTTTTCTTCCATCATTTGAAGCTGTGTTTTCATTGCTGCAAGCTTTGTTTCACTTGCCTGGCGGGTTGTTTCGGGAAGATTGTTTTTATTTGCCTGATAGCTGTTGTAGGCTTGTTCATATTTCTGTCTAAAAGAAGCTACACTTGCTGTTAACTGCCCCATCAGTTTCTTATAGCTTTCTGAATTCTTATCCATATCCTCTATTGATGAAACAATCAACATGCTTTTAAGCATGGCTTTATTAAGCTCATCATGATTAATATCATCTTTTAAGACATAGATATTCTTGGCTTTAGGGAAAGTCTTCTTGATATCTGAATCAAGTTTTTCTTCTTTTGTATAACGATAGCTCCTTTTTATGACTGTTTGTTCTTTCTCATTGGCAAACAAGAGAATATGGTGATAAGTATCCGTTGTAAGCACATCACTGACAGCGTCCTTAAAGCCACCAGCCTGAATACCATTAGAGACAATGTTACTCATGTAATCTGGAAGTGCTAATTCACTGGCTGCCTGGCCAAGGATCATGACAATGGCAATCAGGAATAAAGCCCAGTATTTCTTAAAATACTTTCTTAATCGGAACATGCGTTTTCTCCTTTCATTTTTTCTAAATTCTTATAAACACGTTGAAATAATGACATTAATAATGCAAAGTCCTGATCATCAAAACCTTCAAAGCACTGCTTTGATAACCGATCGACAATACTCTTAGCTTCATCTAAGGCTTTCTTGCCCGATGGCGTGATGAAAAGATCATATTTACGTTTATCATTTTGATCTTGAACACGTTCAATATAATGCATCTTTTCTAGACGCTTCACACGGCCTGAAAGCGTTGCTTCACTGATTTTCAGTTTTTGAGCAATTTCTTTTTGCGTCATATCACTCTGCTCAATAAGATAAAGCAAAGCACACTGTTCATGTGTAATATGCATATCATTCAATTGACGACTTGCCGCATTACGATAGGCAATACCTATGCGTCTAAAATTCGCAAACACATCATTGATTTGCTGGGAATTATCTTCCATGCTCCTTCCTCCTTATTTACTTAGTATGCTAAGTATTATAGTTAGCGTGCTAAGTATTGTCAAGTGAAAAGAAAAGACACACAATGTGTGCCTATTCTCTGATTTGTCCATTACCTTCAATCTTATATTTGAATGAACACATTTCTCTTAAGCCAAGAGGACCTCTGGCATGTAATTTCTGGGTTGAAATACCAAGTTCTGCACCAAAGCCAAACTCTCCCCCATCAGAGAAACGTGTTGAGGCATTATGGTATACACAGGCTGAATCCAATGCATTCATAAAGAGATTAGCTGTTGCCTGATTATTGGTAATAATGGATTCGGAATGTTTTGTAGAATATTTATAGATGTGATCAATAGCTTCATTGACATCATCCACAATCTTGATATTGACAATATAATCATCATATTCCGTTGCATAATTACGTTCTGTTGCTTCTTCTGCCTTGATGACTTCACATGTTCTTTCATCGCCATAGATTTTCACCTTACTGAAGGCTTCTCTAAGTGGTGGTAAGAATTCTTCATAGACATTCTTATGAATGAGGATAGTTTCTATCGCATTACATACGGATGGACGCTGCAATTTGGCATTTTTCGCAATTTCAAGAGCCATCGATAAATCAGCATCCTTGTCGACATAAAGATGACAAATACCAGCCCCTGTCTCGATAACAGGTACTGTCGCATTTTTAACGACAAACTGAATAAGCCCTGCTCCCCCTCTAGGGACAACAACATCAAGATAATCATTGGCATGAATCAGTTCATTGACGATTTCATGATCATTATTTTCAATAAGCGAAAGAACACCTTCAGGAATAATGCCAGCAATCGCTTCAAGCATAATATCCATTAAAGCCTTATTGGTCATAATTGCTTCTTTGCCACCCTTAAGAACGCAACAGTTACCACTTTTTAAACATAATGCTGCAATATCAACAGTAACATTAGGTCTTGCTTCATAGATAATGCCATAAACACCCATTGGGACACGGACCTGAACGATTTTTAAGCCATTGGGACGATCAATCTCACGAATCACTTCACCAACTGGATCATCGAGGCTAATAAGACTCTTCACACTCGCACTCAATGCTGCAATACGCTTTTCATCAAGTGTTAGTCGGTCATACATGGCATCAGTAATGCCATTTTCTTTAGCATTTTTTAAATCAATCGCATTGGCAGTTAGGATGTCCTGCTGATGTTCTAATAAAGCATCACTGATAGCTTCTAAAGCATCATTCTTATCCGTTGTATCCAATGTCATCATTTCACGAGCAGCCATTTTAGCAGCTTTTAATTGTTTTTCTAATTGTGCATTCATTTATTTTTCCTCCAAGACAACCATATTATTGGCATGAATAATTGTATCATAATCTTTATAATGTAGGATTTTCTCAATCTGGTCAGTATTGACGCCCTTGATCAGTCTGACTTCATCACTGGCATAATTTGTAATACCTTTGGCAAGAAGTTCACCTTCTTGACTTACAACATCAACAACGGCACCGGAAAGAAAATCCCCTTCTACATCAACAATACCTTTAGGTAAAAGTGACGTATGGCGCATTAAGGCTCTTTGACAGCCTGCATCAACAACAATCTTTCCTTTAGGCTTTGAACGATAGGCAATCCAGTGTTCACGTGCTTTCATCTTACGACCGCTTCGACCATTAAACCATGTTCCTTCATCTTTTAAGGCATTGACAATCGCATCTGGCTTTGAACCATTGACAATACACATATGACTGCCAAAATCATTGACCATTTTTGCAGCCTTGAGCTTTGTCGCCATCCCACCCGTTCCGAGTGTCGAATGACTATCACCGGCATAGCTCATAATTTTTGGTGTCAGATAATCGATATAGGAGAGAAGTTTAGCACTCGGATCATCATGTGGATTAGCTGTATAAAGCCCATCAATATCAGAAACCAAGATCAGTAATTCTGCTTCAACAACAGGTACAAGTAAAGCTGCTAAAGTATCATTATCACCAACCTTAATCTCATCAACAGATAAAGCATCATTTTCATTAATAATTGGTACAACATCATAATCTAATAACGCATTCATCGTGAGATTGAGATGCATCAAACGTTTACGATCATCAAAATCCCCATGATTCAACAATATCTGTGAACAACGCATCTGAAAGATACTAAAAAGTTCTTCATAGATTTCCATTAAGCGTGCCTGACCAATGGCAGCAAGTGCCTGTTTTTGAGGAAGAAGAGTCGGCTTCTCATCAAGATGCAAAGCCCCCATGCCAGCTGCAATCGCTCCTGATGATACTAGCAGGACGGTATATCCTGCTCTTTTAAGCTTAGCGATCTGAGCTATAACTTTAAGGATCTTTTCCTTATTGATTTGACCATCATCATCACATAGTGTTGTGCTTCCAACCTTGATGATGATTTTTTTAATATCTTGAATTGATCTTTTCATTCTCTTTTTCCTCTCTTTTTTGCCATTATACCTATTATTGCTTTAAGATACAACGCAAACAGCTTCCTAAAAAATCAATCAACTCTTTGTGTACATCAATTGACTAATAGATCATATAGAATTACAATAGTATTGAACTAAGAGAAGTACCGCAAGGTGCTATTTCTTTTAATTTGATATTAGCACTCTTTTGATAAGTTTGCTAAGAAGGAGGAAAACTATGGAAAATGCACTTGTAATTCCCGTATATGATACGATTGTCATACCTAATGCGACATTGTATTTTAATGCGGATTATTATAAACAAATGACAGGTAAGGATCCTATTATTGGTGATAATGTGATCTTTATTATTCAGAAAGAAGATACGCCCTATGATGAACTGACAAATGATTCATTTGAACCAATCGGTGTATCGGGCAGCGTTTCAGAAGTCAATTTAAATGGCTATATTGCCATTAGAACAACTGATCGTGCCAATATCAAAGATGTCTCCATCACCAACAATGAAATCAGCATCTCTTATACAGATCGTCCTGATGAGGAAGACTTAAGTGCTGATGAAGAAAAGAGTACGCTTGAAGAGACAAAGACAGCCCTGCTTGGTGCTTTGAAGTATATGAGTATGGGCAATATGTATCGTACATGGGTTGTCCGTTTACGTTCACTTGAAGAAGTGATTGCAACAGGTGCCTCTTGGATGACAATTACGCCAGAAGATAAATATAGCTTTATTGCCACCGACAGCAAGAAGGAACGTCTCGAGCTTTATAAAAAAGTGATCATGGAAAACATTGAAATCTACCGTGTCACAAGCGAAGCCGAAACAGCCCAGGAAGAAGATAACCAGAAAGCTTATCGTGAACAGGCTTTGAAAAAACAAATTGAATTTTTACAAAAAGAATTAGATGCCATGCATCCAGAAAACGTCTCTGAAATTCGTAAATTTGAAATTAAGATTAATAAAGCTTCGATGAATGAAGAAGCTGAAAAAGAAGCCCGTAAGACATTGAATCGTATGAAGCAGGAAGGTGAGAACTCGCCTGAATATGGACAGCTTTATAACTATCTTGACTTCATGACACAGGTGCCTTGGAAAAAGTCACGTTTCAAGAAGATTGATTTGAATAAAGCACAGGAAATTCTTGATGAAGATCATTATGGCTTAGCTAAAGTCAAAGAAAGAATACTCCAGCAAATTGCCGTTATGAACCTCAATAAGAAACAATCTGGCTCAATTCTCTTATTCGTTGGTGCACCTGGTACCGGTAAGACATCAATTGGTCAATCGATTGCCAGAGCATTGGGCAGAAAGTATGAACGTGTAGCTTTAGGGGGCAGTAAGGACGAAGCGGATATCCGTGGTCATCGTCGTACCTATATTGGTGCGATGCCTGGTCGTATCATGGATGCCATTGCCAAAGCAGGAACGAGCAATCCTGTGATGGTCTTAGATGAAGTAGATAAGCTTGGTATAAGCTATAATGGTGATCCAGCAAGTGCACTTCTTGAAGTACTTGATCCTGAACAAAATAGCACATTTACTGATCATTATATGAATGTTTCCTATGACTTAAGCGATGTCTTCTTCATCTGTACAGCCAATTCGACAGATACCATTCCTGCCCCATTATTAAACCGTATGGAAGTTATTCAGTTTAATGGCTATTCACCATTAGAGAAGCAACAGATTGCAAAAAGACACTTACTGCCAAAGGCAATGAAGACGATGGGTATTAAGCCTGAGGAATTAGAACTTGATGATGATGTACTAGCAACAATCGTCAATGACTATACTCTTGAAGCTGGTGTGCGTGGCTTGAAGAAGCGCATGGATGCCATCTGTCGTAAAGCAGCTGTTGAACTTGTCAAAGGTGAAGAGAAAATCACTGTCACAAAAGATATGCTAAGAAAATATCTTGATATGCATCTGATCACCCATGAACGTGTTTCTGAAATGAAACAGCCAGGTGTTGTCACAGGTCTAGCATGGACACAGGTTGGTGGTGAAATACTCTTTATTGAAACAATGCAAACAAAGGGATCTGGCAAGCTCATCTTAACGGGACAGCTTGAAGATGTCATGAAAGAATCGGCAGAAATCGCCTTAACACTTGTTAAGCATTATTTCCCTGAGAAAGCAGACTTCTTTGAGAATAATGATATTCATATCCATGTTCCTGAAGGAGCAATCAAGAAAGATGGTCCATCAGCTGGTATTACCTTTACAACAGCCCTTGCCTCACTTGTCACAGGCAAGCCTGTTTCATCACAATATGCAATGACTGGTGAAGTCTCTCTACGTGGTAATGTAATGCCGATTGGTGGTCTTCCTGAGAAGCTCATGGCAGCAGACCGTGCTGGAGTAAAGACAGTCTTTATTCCAAAAGAGAATGTTGATGATCTTGAAGATGTTGCCAAGGAAGTCAAAGAACATCTTGAAATCATTCCTGTTCATCATATTGAAGAAGTTTTAAAGACGGTTGGTATTTTAGAAGATTCTAGTGAAAGCTAGAATCTTTTTTTGCATGAAAAAACCTAGTGGATTTCACTAGGTCTTAAAACTTTATTTCTGTAATGCTTTCTTTTCGACTTCATCATTTAATAAAGCAACAAATTCATCAAATGGTACAGTTGTCTGTTCCTGATGACCATACTGTCTATAAGTAACAGTGCCTTCATCACGTTCATTGTTACCAAGGACTAATTCATAAGGAATCTTATGCATCTGTGCTTCACGGATACGATAGCCAAGCTTTTCATCACGGTTATCTAACTGAACTCTGAAATGTGCCTTTCTGAGTTTCTTGACAACTTCCTGTGCATATTCTTCATGATATTCATTCTTAACAGGTAATACAACAACCTGCTTAGGTGCTAACCATAATGGAAGTACGCCCTTTGTTTCTTCAAGCAGGAAGGCAATGAAACGATCCAAAGAGCCAAGGATAGCTCTATGAATAACGACTGGTCTTACCTTTTCACCATTTTCATCAACATATGTTAATTCAAAACGTTCTGGTAACTGGTAATCAAGCTGGATTGTTGAAAGTGTTACGTCATGGCCTAATGCACTCTTCACCTGGACATCTAACTTAGGACCATAGAAAGCAGCTTCACCTTTTGCTTCATAATACTTGACGCCCATATCATTTAAGACTGCACGTAATTCATTTTCTGACTTTTCCCAAAGTTCATCATTACCGAAATACTTTTCTGTATCTTCAGGATCTCTTAATGATAATCTGAATTCATAATCAGTAAAGCCAAAGTCTTTATAGACATCAAGGATGAGCTTTGAAACTTCTTTAAATTCCTGAGCAATCTGATCAGGTCTTAAGAAGATATGTGAGTCATTCTGAGTAAAGGCTCTTGCACGTTCAATACCTGTTAATGCTCCACTTGCTTCAAAACGGAAGTCATTAGCAATTTCAGCCATTCTGATTGGTAAATCACGATACGAATGTAATTGTGACTTATAGATCATCATATGTTCTGGACAGTTCATTGGACGAAGGACATAGGCTTCATCATCCATTTCCATAGCTGGGAACATATCATCTTTATAGTGATCCCAGTGACCAGAAGTCTTATATAAAGCGACATTGGCAACTGATGGTGTCATGACATGTTCATAACCTAAGTCTAATTCCTTATCCATGATATAGTCAGAAAGAATACGTCTTACTGTAAAGCCATTTGGTAACCACATAGGTAAACCTCTACCAACTAAGTCCGCAAACATAAAGATACCAAGTTCCTTACCAAGCTTACGATGATCTCTTTCTTTGGCTTCTTCAAGCAATGCAAGATGTTCATCAAGTTCTTCTTTTGTAGGGAAGCATACACCATAAATACGCTGTAAGACTTTGTTGTTTTTATCGCCCTTCCAGTAAGCACCAGAATGTTTTAAAAGCTTAAAGTTCTTACATTTCTTAACTGTATCAACATGAGGGCCTCGACATAAATCTGTGAAGTCTCCCTGAGAATATGTTGATATAACAGTGCCTTCTGGCATATTGCTGATGAGATCTACTTTGTATTCATCATCTGCAAATTCTTTTAATGCTTCTTCTCTGCTCACTTCATGGCGAACGATACGTTTGCCATCTTTACAGATTTTTTTCATTTCTTTTTCAATCTTAGGTAAATCATCATCAGTAATCGTCTGATCACCTAAGTCAATATCATAATAGAATCCTTCTTCTACAACAGGACCTACCCAGAACTTAGCCTGTGGATAGAGATGCTTAACAGCCTGTGCCATGACATGAGCACATGAATGATTCAAAGTATTTAATTCAACATCATTTAAAAAATCTCTCATTTTCCTTCTCCTTCAATAAAAAAAGAAGCTATCGTCAAGGACGAAAGCTTCGTGGTACCACCTTTATTACTTCTCTTCACTTATAACGTCTGTGAACCGGCTTTTCTTTCGAAATCAGCTATTAGGGAGTACCACCTATACTATGCAGAAGTTTTCACCAACCACTTCTTCTCTAAGCCAATGATATAAGTGACATATCCTAAATGATTGCCTTTAGATTACGGGTTCATTGTCCTACAAACAGCATGCTTTGTCAATGCCTGAAGTAAAAAAAGAGACTGCATTGCAGCCTCTTACTAAGTAGATTTGCGAAATTATTTTACTGTTACTAATTCAAGATAGTTAGTCTGACCAGTAACACCTGGTGTACCACCAGTTACTAATACTTTTTCACCAGCAGAAACGCCAACTTCTTTAGCAACAACCTGTGCTAAGTTAACTAAGCCTTCCTTAGACTTCATTTCCTTAACTAATACTGGTTTAACACCCCAGTTAAGAGCTAAGCCTCTTACAGTCTTTAAGTAAGGAGTAGCAGCGATTACTGGACATTCAGGTCTGTATCTAGATACACGCTTAGCAGTTCCACCTGTTTCAGTGAAGGCGATGATAGCAGCAACTTTGAAGTTGTTTGCAATCTGAGCAACTGACATACAGATAGCTTCTGAAGTGTTGTCATCTGAAGTACGGATAGCCTGTCTTAATAAATGACCGTAATCTAACTGTTCTTCAGTCTTTCTAGCAATCTTGCTCATGTATAATACAGCTTCTTCAGGATATTTACCCTGTGCAGATTCACCTGATAACATGATTGCATCAGTACCATCATAAATGGCATTAGCTACGTCAGAAACTTCTGCTCTTGTTGGTCTTGGGTTTTCCTGCATAGATTCAAGCATCTGAGTTGCAGTAATAACGATCTTACCAGCAGCATTACATTTCTTGATTAATGACTTCTGAATACCTGGAACATCTTCAGCAGGAACTTCAACACCTAAGTCACCACGAGCTACCATGATACCATCAGCAACTTCGATGATACCATCCATATTTTCAACACCTTCAACGTTTTCAATCTTAGCTAAGACTTTAACATCAGGTTTACCATTTTCAACTAATAACTTCTTGATATCTAAGATATCCTGAGGTCTTCTTACGAATGAAGCAGCGATGAAATCGATATCCTGTTCACAACCAAATGTGATATCAGACTTATCTTTTTCAGATAAGAATTCGAATTCAAGGATTGCACCTGGTACGTTAATACCACGTTTATTCTTGACTTTACCATCGTTAGCAGCAACAGTGTAGATATCACCATTTTCATCAACATGGTCTACAAGTAAAGCTACCTGACCATCATTAACTAAGATGAAACCACCTGGCTTAACATCCTGATATAAGTTCTTGTAAGATACAGTGAAACGATCAGAAGTACCTTCGATATCTTCTCTAGTGATAACTGAAACCTGACCTTTTTTGAATTCTGTAGTACCACCTACGAAATTACCAGTTCTGATTTCAGGACCCTTTGTGTCAAGCATGATAGCAACATTAGTACCAAGTTCTTCGTTGACTTCTCTTAACTTCTGCATTTTAGCAGCATGTTCTTCATGGTCACCATGAGAGAAGTTACAACGCATAACATTCATGCCAGCCTTAATTAACTTCTTCAACATTTCTTTGTTGTCAGAAGCTGGACCGATTGTACAAACGATTTTAGTTTTTTTCATTTTTTCTTTTTGCATCTACTTAATCCCCCTGTGTCTTAACCGACACCGCTATTATCATACACAATTTTCAGTAACTTTCAAGATAGAATACCTAAAAATTAACGAAGCTTTAACACATCTTCATATAACTCCTCAGGAACATCACGTTTAGAGTCAAATAATGTCAACATTGGTACTTCTGTGATGACACCGCCCTGTTCACAGATGGCAAGACCACCTTTGCCCTGTTCAAGCAATTCAACAGCACGCACACCCATACGGCTTGCAAGAACACGGTCATTAGCACTTGGACGTCCACCACGCTGTAAGTGGCCTAAAACGTTAGCTCTAGTTTCAAAGCCAGTAGCAGCTTCAATACGCTTAGCTAATTCATTAACATCAGTAACATGTTCTGTAATAACGACAATGGCATGCTTCTTATCACCAGCTTTGGACTGACGTAATCTTTCAATAACCTTTTCTTCATCAAAGCCAGTTTCACTTGTAATAACGATTTCAGCACCACATGCAAGACCTGCATTAACAGCTAAGTCACCACAAGTACGACCCATAACTTCAAGAATAGTACATCTCTGATGGGAGCCAGATGTATCTCTTAAACGATCCAATGCTTCGACAATTGTATTTAAAGCAGTATCAAAACCAATTGTATGATCAGTAAGTGGAATATCGTTATCGATTGTGCCTGGAATACCAATACAGTTAACGCCTAGTTTTGTAAGTTCAAGCGCACCATGATAGCTACCATCTCCACCAATTACAACTAGAGCTTCCATACCTACAGCTTTCATCTGTTCAATTGCTTCTAATCTTATCTGTGGATTCTTGAATTCAGGGAATCTTGCAGACTTTAAGATTGTACCACCAATATTGATGATATTACGTGTTGAATGTCTGTTGAATTTATAGAACTGACCTTCATGTAATCCCTTATATCCAAGCATGACGCCATAGACGTCAATTCCCTTGTTGAGGCAAGTACGCGCAACAGCACGAACAGCAGCGTTCATACCAGGTGCGTCACCGCCAGATGTCAAAACACCAATACTTTTTACCATTTTATTCACCTCGTACATAAAATCTCTAAAGACATATTAACACAATTGTTTTTCATTGAGAATTATTTCTAATTTGATTTCCAAACTTTTAATAAAATTAACGGCATGAAAACAACATGTGTAAATATTATCAATAGTATGTTCTAGTTATACTGCATTTTGTATACAAAAAGCAACAAATTTCTTTGTTGCTTGAAAATTAAGCTGGTTCGCTTAACACATCCTGACTTTCTCCCAAGGCATGGAAAGAATTCAAATTCACCTTACCTGAAACAGCCTCAAGAATATTCATTAAGTTTGCTGCAATACGATCAATATTGGAAATGATTTCAGTAAAAGAAAGAGTCAATTCATCATTACACTCACCCTTAGCAACACGCTTTAAATGGTCCTTTAAAAGGCCAGAATTCTTACGTGTCAACTGTTCCTTTTTTTCCATCAGGCGATGCATACCCTCAGTATCACCAGTAATAACAACCTGTAACACATCATAATAAAGATTATAGACGTCTTCGAGCATAACCTTAAGATCACTCTTAGCCGTTGACGAATAATGCAAGCCATTTTCCAAATCTTCATCGGCAATTTCCTCTAATGAGTGAATAAGGTGACGTATACGATCAATTTCATTCAAGATATACATTATTCCTGCTGAACGAGCAGCTTGCTCCTCAATAAGAGAACCATTGGAATAAAGATTGGCAAGATAGTCAAGAATTTGTTTATAGATATTCTTGCTGATATTTGCTTTCTCATCAATTTCTTTACGCAAGGCTTCATTCTTACCTTTGAAGACACCTGGCAATTCGACAAGCATTTCACCTACAATATTAGCGACATTCATGCTTTCTTCAGCTACTAGCTGCAAGGCAGCTGCGGGCTGATTAAGAACTTTGTTGTCGAGATAAAGTGGTTCATTAGGATTGATTGCTTTTTCCGTCTTAGCATCAGGGATGATCTTCATGACAATCTTAACCATTAACCAGACCAATGGCGTCCAGATTATTGTCATTGTCAGGTTGAAACCTGTATGGGCATTCGCAATTTGTCTTGAGATGACCTGCAGTTCAGGGCCGTGCGTTGAAATAGCCTTAATCAGAGCTGCATACTGTGGAACGAACCAAATAAATAAGAGCGTTCCAGAAAGATTGAAAATAGAATGGGCAATGGCTGTACGCTTGGCATCCTTACTGCCACCAATCGAAGCTAATAATGCCGTAATTGTTGTACCGATATTGTCACCCAAAAGAACAGGAATGGCACCTGTTAAGCCAAGTAAGCTATGGCCATTTGGACCTGCCTGCATCGCAAAATTCTGCAAGACGGCAATTGTTGCGGAAGAAGACTGGACGACAAGTGTCATACCTAAGCCGACTAGAACACCCAAGACTGGAATATCAGCAACCTTCTCTAAAGCATGGATAAAGATAGGCGATGAGGCTAATGGCTTCATGACTGTTGACATTGTCTCAATACCCAAGAAAAGAATACCAAATGATAAGATGACCATCCCAACACTCTTAGTCTTTTCCTTCTTGGCAATAAAATTCACTAAGAAGCCAATAAAGATAATCGGATAAATATAGTCACCAATATCAAAGGCAATCAGCTGTGCTGTCATAGTTGTCCCAATATTAGCCCCAAAAATAACAGAGATGGCTTGTGGCAATGACATCAAGCCGGCACTGACAAAGCCAATAGCCATAACCGTTGTCGCCGATGATGACTGCAGGACAGCTGTCACAAGAGCACCGGCAAGAACACCTTTGATTGGATTACTTGTCAGCATGGATAATATTTTCTTCATTTTCTCTCCAGCAGCCTTTTGTAATGATTCACTCATCTGGTTCATTCCAAACAAGAAAATCGCAAGCCCACCTGTTAAGCCGAAGATGATTTTTAATGTTTCGCTCATATCGATAACTCCTTCAAACAAAATCTTTTTGTTCAATTAAAGAGTAATATGATTCACCTGTCTCTTATATCTCGCTTTGTTAAGAGAAAGTTATACTTAGGTAAATATTGTTAAGTTTATGTTAATTTTAGAAAAATAGTTTTTTAACCACTTAACAATCTTTACATAAATGAAAAAAGAGTTTAATTAAAAACTCTTTTGGTTGCACCAGAGATAATCGAAGTACAGCTTGTTTTGTTTCTCCCAGTCAGCTTCACAATGTCGGCCATCTTTCTGGATATAGATAGCTGTATTCACGCCTTTTGTCTCTAGTAATTTCGTTACTTTCTTTGCACTTCTTGCCATCACTGTCGCATAGATATTCTTTACAGGAAGGCTGCTTGCTTCCTTTTCACCTATTGATAGATAGACACGGGTATTGGCATCAATCGCATGACTTTCAATGTCAGCACATAGATTTTTGATGCCAGGGCCGATAGCTGAGGAAAGGCAGCCAGCCTTAGAGAAGACATCATTGTGTGCAATAACACCATAAAGTGCCATTAAACCTCCCATTGAGCTGCCACATATACCTGTTGCTTCACGATGCACATAGGTAGGAAAACGAGCATCAATCATTGGCTTAAGCGTGTTCACCATCCAGTCAAGTGTTTCCTTCCCTCTCCCATGCAAATCTCCCCAGAACTTGCCTTGATAATGATAAGGACAATATTCCACTAATCTTTCATTACCAACATGACTGCATTCTAATCCCATAACAATGAATTCTTTACTGTAATGATCTAAGAATACCTTTAAGCCCCAGCTCTTACCATATGTGGCATCACTGTCATAGAAAAGATTATGTCCATCAAAATAATACATTACTGGATATCTCTTTCCACTTGTCTGATAATCATCAGGTAAGTAAATATGTAGCCCCCGTTCACTTTGTGCTGGTGTAAAATAGATTTTTTCTTTTAGAATCATTTTGCTTTTCCCTCATTATCTCAATTATACATTCTTTCTTTCTCAAAGACATAGAAATCCTTATTTTTAATACCCTCACTTGTCACAATATGACCATCACTTAAGAGCCAGATAGCCTCAACATCATCTAATTCAGCAATAAATTTCTTACCATCTTCATAGTTCATCAAAAAGAGTGCACTGCTTAAGTAATCGGCCAAGCCTGAATCTTTTGTAATAACGGTTACCGAACGCATATAGCGAGCCGGATAACCTGTACGTGGATCAATAAGATGACAATATCGATTGCCTTGTGCATCCATGAAATAGCGTTCATAATCACCACTTGTGACAACAGCCTTATTATCAGCAACAAGAACAGCTTCATAGTCACTCTTTGTTGAAGCATAGTTACCATCCTTTGGACTCGCTATGCCAATACAATAGTGAGATTTGCACGCTTTATAATCTGCCTGATCACTCGCAATAAGTCGCTTACCAACCCCAACAACATTTCCGCCACCATTCAACAGGAAGGATTTGACACCTCTTTTAACTAATCCCTGTTTGATTTTCTCCATCGTATATCCTTTGGCAACCGCGCCTAAATCAAGTGACATTACCCGATCTTCTAAATAGACACTATGACCGTTTTCGTCAAGAATAACGTGATTGATATTTGTATGTGCTCGCGCCTCTTCTAAGTTCTCTAGATGAGGTGGTTCACCAATATTTTTGTGCTTGACTGCCTTCTCTCTTGCATCATGCCAAAGAGTGAGGACACTGCCATAGGCGATATTAACCTGTGATGACAAGCTTTGATAGCGTTCCTTGGAAACTTTTAGCAGCTCAAACAAATCCCAATCAACAACAACTGCTTTCTTGCCTGCATTCTGATTAATAGTCATGACATTTGTAATAGATGGATAAGTATGGTAGTTATCAAAAAGCTTGTCATAGTAATCTAGTCTTTTTTCAATATATTGACATTGTTTATCAAAGTCATCTTTTGAAGATGCATATGTAATATAGGTTGTGATTGTATCAAGATAATCAGGAAAGCTCTTAGTATAATATTGAATTCTATTTGTACATCCACTTAAGATCAGTGCCACAATAAGTAAGAATATTCTTTTCATAATCAAAAAAAGAACAGCCCTTAGGCATGTTCTTCAATACATCTTTCTATAAGTTTCTTAACATGCATAGCGAGTTCTTCAGAATTCATGTCCTTATATTCTTCATAGCTGATAGGTTTTAAGAAATGAATCTGGCAATGTACTTTTTTCAAAGTATTGCGATCAAGCACTTCATAACAGTTGATATTGGCTACTGGTACAACCGGAACCTTGGCATCCATTGCACTTTTAAAGGAACCACCCTTGAATTCAAGCAATTGATTTCCATTCTTGCTTCTTGTTCCTTCCGGGAAGATAACCCAAGGCATTCCTTCAGCAAGCTCTTTTTTCACCTGACGAATGACCTGAATGCTCTGACGTAAATTCTGACGATCAATAGCTAGATAATCCATGCTGTCTAAGGCATCTGCGACAATCTTTATTTTTCTCAGTTCTTTCTTGTAGACAATCTTAAACGGACGATCGATAGCATAAAAGAGAGCAACAATATCAAACATTCCCTGATGGTTTGGTGTGATGAGAAAGCCTCCTTCTTCGGGAAGATTTTCAATACCATAAACCTTCAAATCCACATTGGCTCTTTTAACAGCCTTACGTAATATCTTACGCATCGTATCAATACGTTCAGCAACGCTTATTTGATCTTTATTCTTCAATTGTTTGTGAATACGATGAAATATGCTCGGAATTTCAAAGAAAAAACGTATCACAATAAAAACTAATCTAATCATATCTATCCTCAATTCCTTCTTATTAACTATAATCAAAATACATCTTGAATACAAGAAAAAACGATAAGCAAAAGCCTATCGTTCATAGATTTCTAGTGTAAAAGTATCAAATGGCTTCTTTTCAGAAAGCTTTAAACCACTTTGTTTAATATCAGGAAAATAGGTATCTCCTTCATGTTTACCTGGTATGCGACTCAAAAGCATGCGGTTTGCGACTCCTAAAGCCTGCTTATAAATACTTGCCCCTCCACAGATCATCAGATCTTCATCACTATTTTTGAATTCATCAAGTACTTCGTCAAGCGAATGGCGCACTTCAACACGATCGTCATCCATCTCTCCTCTTGTAATGACGATTGTATGGCGCTGTGGCAATGGTCTGCCAATTGCTTCATATGTCTTACGTCCCATGACAAGCGTATGATGAAGGGTTGTTTGTTTGAAATGCTGGAAGTCTTCTTTATTGTGCCAAGCCATGCCATTAGCTGAATTGCTTGTGCCAATAAGATTACTTTCATCAACAGCTACAATAATAGTAATCATCTGCTCACCTACACTGCAATGGGGATATTCTTGATCTGTGGGCCATGTTGATAGTTTTCCACAATGAGATCATCGGTAGTAAAGGCATAGAAATCTTTAACATCTGGATTGAGGGAAACATGTGGGGCAGGATATTCTTCTCTTGTCAAGAGTTCCTTAATCATTGGAACATGACGATCATAGATATGCGCATCATTAATATAGTGCACCATAACTCCTGGTATCATATCAACACATTGTGCCACCATCATCAATAGAATGGCATACTGGCAAACATTCCAGTTATTTGCAGCTAGAATATCCTGGGAACGCTGAATAACGGACATATTGAGCACATTAGCACCATTCTTATCTTTTGTGACATTATACATCACAAGGAAACAACAAGGTTCTAAATGTCCCCCATCAAGATATTGAGGAATATACATATTCGTCATGATACGTCTTGAATAAGGGTTGCGCTTGAGTTCTTTCAAGACAAAGTCCATCTGGTCAATCATTTCCCCTTTGCGCATATCTTCCTGGCCAATAACATAGCCATAACAGGTTCCTATGCTGCCATTTTCATCAGCCCATTCATCCCATATATGGGAATGCAGGTCTTTAATATTATTGCTTTTCTTTTGATAGATCCAAAGGATTTCATCCATGGCACTCTTGAGTGCTGTGCGTCTTAAGGTCAAAGCCGGGAATTCTTTGCGTAAGTCATAGCGATTGACAACCCCAAACTGTTTAATCGTATAAGCCTTTTCACCCGTATCTTCCCAGATAGGTCTAACAATCTCATCCTTTGTGTCAGTGCCGTTTTCTAAAACATCCTGGCACATTTTCTTGAATACCTGATCGGCATAACTCATGCATCTTCCTCCTTTATCACAGCAATGATTTTCCGGCAAATTTCTTCAAGTCCTCCATCATTAATCAAATGATAATCACAGCTTTGCATATAAAGTGCACGACGCTCATGATCTAAGTTATAGAGTTTTTGAGCCCCATCCTTTAGAAGCGGTCTTGATGATGTATCCACATCATCAACAATTAGTTCAAGAGGACGATCAATATAGAAAATAATGCCATTTTTCTTTAAATAAGCAATATTCTCCGCACGCTTGATGACACCTCCACCCGTTGAAATGACAGTATTTGTCTGCATACTCATATCTTTACAGCATGCACTCTCATGATTGCGGAAATAGTCTTCAGAGATTTTAAACATATCTGCTATGCTCATATTATACTTCTTTTCAAGATAGTCATCCATGTCAATAAAAGGCCTATTAAGATCAGCACTAAGCTTCTTACCAATCGTTGTCTTGCCAGCCCCCATAATGCCAATTAACACGATATTTTTCATGCAATCTTCCTTTCATAATTACCAATCAGTCTAAATGTATAAGTACATGCTCTTAATTCATCAATCGTCCTTACAACATTGGGATCATGCAGGTTGCCATCAAAATCCAGATAGAAATAATATTCCCATGGTGATGACTGAATTGGGCGTGATTCTATACGTACCATATTGATTTGATGATCCTTGATAATCTGCAAGACTTCATAAAGGGCCCCAACTTCATGTCTTAAAGTAAAGACTGTTGAAATACGTGAAGCTTGCTTGCTTGACTCTAGATTATGACCAATGACAATAAAACGGGTATGATTGCTTTTATCATTATGGATATCGGATGCAAGAACATCTAAGCCATATAACTCAGCCGCCTTCTTGCTAGCAATCGCCCCAATATGTTTATTGTTAAGATGGCTGACATAGCTAGCAGCCATTGCAGTATTGGGGTAAGGTTCCTTGGCAATATGATGCTTTGCTAGAAACTGGGAAGTCTGAAGCAAGCCCTGCGAATGGGAATAAACTGTCTGAATATCATCAATGGTACTGCCAGGAACGCCAAGCAAATTCTGTGAGACGGATAGTGACAGTTCGCCGACAATATAAAAACCATAATCATTGATAAAGTCATAATTATCATTGATTGCACCAGTTGTTGAATTTTCTAGAGGAAGGATGCCGTAATCAATTTCATTTGCTTTAAGGGCCTTAAAGACATCTTCAAAATGAGGATAATTGACTTTAAAAGCCACCCGATCACCAAAATAGTTTTCCATTGCCTCATAAGAGAATGAGCCTGGTACCCCCTGATATCCAACAATCAGATTATCTTCTTTTGCCGGCTTGAGATCAATAATTTCTCCAGGCAGGAATGTTGTCTGATAGCGTTTAGAAAGGTTCATATTCTGTAAAACAAAGTTGCGTACATAGGGCGCAAGATTCTTGTCATGCACACGTTTGAGATTCTTCTCAATAACTTCTGTCTCACGATCACTCTGGAATATTTCCATATTATGCGCCATCTTGTATTTCACAACGTTTTTTGAGATATGCATACGTTCTTCAAAAAGGGCAATTAACTTCTGGTCGATCGCATCAATTTCATCACGACATGTCTTTAAATCTTTCATACATTCACCTCATCCATAATAGCGATGGCAGCCATCGCTTCAACAACTGAAGGTGCACGCATGGCAATACAAGGATCATGCCGGCCAACGATGGCAAGCTTTGTATTTTCATGTGTTGCAACATTAATTGTATCCTGCTCTAAGGCAATGGATGACGTTGGCTTAATGCCAAGTGTAAAGAGAATAGGCATACCATTTGTAATGCCACCAATGATGCCACCATTATGATTTGTCTTTGTCTTAACAATCTCACCATCATAATAATAAGCATCATTTGCCTCAGAACCATAATATTGTGTAATATCATCAAGATCACCAAATGACACTGACTTCACCGCAGGAATTGAGAAAAACAATGTTGACATTCTTGATTCTAAGGAATCAAAGAATGGTGACCCAATACCAGCAGGAACACCTTTAATCATACATTCAATCTTACCACCAACACTATTGCGATTCTTTCTTGCCTCAAGAATGAGTTCACGCATCTTCTCAAACTTCTCATCAGAAAGCACCGAAAACTCTTTATTGGCAAGCTCTTCTAATTGTTCATCCGTGATATCCACGCTGAAATGATCATCCTTGATATCCTTGATAGAAAGTACATGGGAGTAAATATGAATCCCTTTGGCAGCTAAAATTTGTTTACAGATAGCCCCGGCAAAGACAATCGGTGCAGTCAATCGTCCAGAGAAATGACCGCCTCCACGTACATCATTGAAGCCATGATATTTGATATAGGCAGGATAGTCAGAATGACCTGGTCGCATCTTAATTTTTAATTCTGAATAGTCTTTTGAATGCTGGGATGTATTATAGATCATGCCAAGTAGTGGTGCACCTGTTGTTATCCCATCTACAAGACCACTCATGATTTCCACTTCATCAGGTTCTCTGCGTGATGTTGCCATTAATGTTTGTCCTGGAGCACGTCTAGCCATTTCTCTTTTTACAGCATCCATGTCAATCTTAATACCAGAAGGCAAATTGCCAATATTAATACCTAATGCTTTTCCATGAGATTCTCCAAAGATGGAGAGTTCAATATTTCTTCCCCAGTTTGCGCTCATTCCACTTCTCCTCCTAGTTTAACATAATCATTAAAGAATTCTGGATAACTCTTGCTGACGCATTCACGATTATCGATACTGACTGGTTCTTTTGTAACAGTTGCAGCAATAGCTTCCATCATTGCCATGCGATGATCATTGTAGCTTGAAAGTCTTACCCCCGTTAAATCCTTTCTGCCGACAATCGTAATTGCATCTTCATGTTCTGTAACATCTACATTCATCGCCTTCAGCTCTTCACAAATCGCATGCAAACGATCGCATTCCTTAATGCGTAAACGACCAGCATTAGTGATATGGCTTGTTCCCTCTGCTAAAGCCATAGCGAGTGAAAGCACAGGGATGACATCAGGACAATTGGATGCATCAACATCCGTTGCTACAAGCTTGTCAGCTGTCATTTTATAACCTTCTTCTGTTTGAATAAGCTTGGCACCCATGCGTTCAAGAATCTCCACAATGGCCTTATCCCCCTGATGGGTATTCATATTCAGGTTAGTGATCGTAATATCATTACCTAATACATCAGCCACAAGATAGAAAGCTGCTTGTGAGAAGTCGCCTTCAACACTGCTCTTTTGCGCCTGATAAACCTGATTTCCAGGCACATGATAGCCTTCTTCAGTTTGCTCAATCTGAATGCCATATTCTTTAAGAACATCCAATGTTAAGTCAATATAGCCAGAGGATTCAAGTGGACTTGTCAAAACAATATCGCTATCCCCTTCTAAACGTGGCAGGGCAAATAATAAGCCGGTAATAAACTGACTGCTGACATTTCCTGGCACTTCAAAACGTCCAGGTTTTAGATAACCCATGAGATAAAGATCAAGAGCATTTTCACGATAGAGATAGACAATCTTTTGCGAATCAAAGATCTTATAATAGACATCAAGAGGTCGACTGCCTAGTTTACCCTGACCTGTAAAATGAACATAGTTATCATGAATTAAGGAAATTGGAATTAAGAAGCGTAATGTAGATCCAGACTCATGACAGTCAATGCTTGCATTACTTAAACCATTAGTAAGTGCTCCAGTAATATAGAGCTTACCATCTTCTTCCTTAATCAAGGCACCAAGAGCTTTCATGCCTTCAATTGTTGCAGTAATATCATCACTCATGGAAACATTGGAAATAATGGATTGTCCAGGTGCGAGCGAAGCAGCAATGATTTCGCGATGGGCTAATGATTTACTTGTTGGTACTGCAATTGTACCTTTGAGTTTTTTGGGTTGTATTGTGATTGATGTCATACTACATCTCCTCTACTTCTAGAATCATTTTTGCATCATGTCTTAAGATCGCACTTTCCCCAATCTTATTAAGAACAACAAAGGCAAAAGTGTTATCAATATTTTTCTTATCATGGCTAATGGCTTCAAGCAAATCTTTGCTTTTAAGACCACAATGCGTAGGTAAGCCATAGTGCTCAAGAGCTTCAATGATGCGCTTTGTTGTACCAGGAGCACTGATTCCTCTTTGTTCACTAATTCTTGTAATATCCACCATGCCTACGCCAACTGCTTCACCATGACTATAGTGCTCATAGTGATAATATTGTTCTATCGCATGACCAATCGTATGACCAAAGTTAAGTGCTAAGCGATCACCAAAGTCAAAAAGATCCTTTTCCACAACATCTCTTTTAATATCCACACATTGATAAATAATATCATCAATATCCTGATATAATGCTTCAAAACTTTGATAGCTTTCTAATTTCTCAAAGAGACGAGCACTTTTAATACAGCCATACTTAATCACTTCACCCATACCATCACGAATAAAATGATCATTGAGACTCTTTAATGTCAACGGATCAATAAGCACTAATAAAGGATGCTTAAAAGCCCCTACTAAATTCTTACCTTCAGGTAGATCAACCGCTACTTTACCCCCAACAGAAGAATCAACCTGAGCTAGCAAGCTTGTAGGAATCTGAACAAACTTGACACCTCTTAAATATGTTGCTGCGACAAAACCAGCCAAATCACCAACAACCCCACCACCAAGGGCAATTATCATGTCACTGCGTGTTAAATGCGCTTCAAGCAATTGTGAATAAAGCGATGGTAATATATCAAAACGTTTACTCAATTCACCATGAGGAATGACAATCTGTGTGACTTCATAATCTTTTAAGCTTTCACTCAGTTCTTTGCCATAGAGTGGAAAGACATTATCATCACTTATAATAGCTATTTTCTTGCCATGATAAACTTCAGCAATATAGCGATGTGCTTGTTTTAAAATACCTTGTTCAATATAAATATGATAACTATCTTTACCTAAATTCACTTTTAAATCCATGAACACCCCTACCTTTCATTGCGTACATTATAGCAAAATCTCCATTTATTCCAAATAAAAAAAACTCTTCTTGCAAAGAGTTAGAAAGCATAGTAATCCAAGAGAAATCTTCGACCATCATTAATGAAGTCATGAAAGAAATCATAGCTAATCTCTATTTCCCTTGAAAGACAACTATAATTCAAGACAATTTCTCCTTGATAATAGAATACTAGATCATGATCAATCATAATAAAATTACGATAGCTTAATACCTCGGCAATCAATGCCGGTGTCACTTCATAGTATTCACTTTCATCAAAATTTGAATAACATACATAATCGCATCGTCTTAATTCATTGACGATGCTTTGAAAAAGCTTTGTATTTAAGCATTCAATAATAAAAAGATCCCGCATATACATTTTCCCTCCAACACTATTTTATCGATTTAAAATGTGTTTTTCCATATACTATAGTTATGTATAGACAACATACTATATATTCCCGTCATTCTTTAGGATTTTTGTAGCGGCAAGAAAAATAAATTGATTATTGCTTTTGCTGGTTGACTAATGTATAATGAATGAGCAACGCGAGGCCCTGGTGGCGAAATTGGTAGACGCAGCAGACTCAAAATCTGCCGGCTTCAAACCCGTGCCGGTTCGAGTCCGGCCCAGGGCACCATCGATGAAATGACGAAGACATTGGTCTTCGTTTTTTTTTTACATTTATAAAGAAAACAAAAAAACGGTGTTATTGATGATATGATCCCCTAAAGGTAGACAGTACAAATACACAAAATGTACTGCCCTGCTTTTAGGGGGTTTTATTATAGGAAGAAAAGCAAAATATACATTTGAACAGAAACTTCAGGCTGTACTGGATTATCAGTCAGGAAAGAAATCAGCAGTTGATATTGCCTTTGAATTAGGTATGGGGAAAAATGGTGACAACAGAATACGTGAATGGTCGAATCTCTATAAAGCTAACGGGCAAGAAGCTCTCAAGCCTAAAGAAAGAAATTCATCTTACTCAAAAGAATTCAAAGAAATGGTCGTTCAGGATTATGTACAGAACGGACTGTCACCG
>NZ_JNKU01000024.1 GCF_000702165.1 Sharpea azabuensis DSM 18934 | reverse complement strand
CTATATACAGGATTCGAAAGAGTGTATGATAATCTTATGTTGATATTCACAGGAATGAATCTCAAGAAGTTATGCACATACCTTGGAAGGATGCAGGAGGCGCATTGCGCCCAAAATTCCTGCTTTGAGCATCAAAATGAGGAAACGTTAAAGGCGATGGGGATAGGATAGAAGGATCTAGACCCGATTTTTTTATTATCTGGAGAAATATATTCAGAAAAAAGAGGATGAATCATAAAATATATCAATCTATAAAAAAAGACCGCCAACGATGTGGTTAATCGTCAACAGTCTGTAAAGGGTGGACAAATGTCCACCCTTTAGTCAATTAGTGTAACTTTTATATAATTGTTGATAAATTCATCATATGTTTCAACAAGCCTCTGTCCGCCAATCTCCAATATATCATCATAAGCTTCTTCTTCAAGTTCATTAATATCTCTAATATGATATGTAGATGCAAACATATCTTTTCTTAATGTCATTGAATATTCATGATCAGCTTGATCAATAGCTTTTTGATAAGCTTTAACAGAGAGTGTATCTTTTGTCAGTTCTTCAATACGATCCTTTCTTGTATCGTTGAGATCATAGAGGAAAATGACAAGTTCTTTCTTTTGGTGATCAAGACGTTCAAAGATACGGACAAATTGTTTATGAAGATTAAAACGGAAATAGGGACGCAAGTGGTCATAGAGATGTGTTTTTCTAAAAGTCTCCATGCTCATGAAGGGATTTAGTTCCTCTACTTCTTAACTTCTTGGCTTTTCATAACGATAGCGATAAGCTAATGCCTGTTCAATCATTGGTGTGGTAATGATTTCTTTTTGTGTGTTGATATCTTTATAAATCATACGTAATATGACATCTTCCTCATAACCCTCCAGCATATACTTATCATGTAGCTTCATAATCTGATAGTAATAAGGGGAAAGCTTGCCTCCAGGTAGTTCAGGATTGCTTGCTTCAAGAGCACCATGGGTAATGCGATCACGCATATAGCTCTCGGCATATTTCACAAAATCCACCCCTGAAGCAATCGGATATGTTTCAACGGCATCAAGTAAGCCTAAAAGACCATCGTTGAGAGCATCAACACGTTCATAGATGCCTTGTTCATTTAAACGTGCAAGGATATCAAGATCCCTTGTGAGTTGAAGATAATATTGACTGATACAGCCATGTCCATTTGGATAGAGTTCTTCATTAAGAGCGTAGAGCTCTTCTTTGAAATTTGTGTGGGCATTTCTTTTTTGAATAAGGTAGGCATCTTTGATAATACGATATTGAGTGAGTGTATCGATATTATCTTGCTGGATGCGTTCAAGAGTGTTCGTTTCCCTTGTTTTCTCTTTGGAAAGATATTGGGCATATTGTTTTTCTTTGGAAAGCTGGCTATCGGGACAATAGTGAAAGCGAGCAGGCTTATAGAGGGAGGCTTGTGGTATATAGACAAGATGGATATTATTTGATTCATATTGATCAAAGAGAGCAACAAGCATGATGAGATTGGTATAAATGTTATGTTCATATAGTAAAGGACCATGTGCTTTTAAAAACAGGCGTATATCTAAGCTCTTATATCCATTTTTCTCAACAACATATTGTAATATTGACTGATCCATAATTTCACTCCTTCATATTCTCCATTAAACAATGAATGATAAAAGAAAACAAGCAATCAGCTTGTACACATTTGTCTTTAAAAATGACTCAAATTTATATGATAAAAAGTGCAAACGAAAACCTAGCTAAATAGCTAGGTATCGCGTCTCATGTTTGCGTGTATTTGGGAATTGAGACATTAATTATTATACTGATAAATTCTTTTTTGTACACTCTTTTCAAACGGATTTCCTTGCTTTTTTCCAATTCTTCATGATAATGTGTTGAATTTATATCAAATATAGGAAAACGTTCACAAAGGGCTTTATATTTGTGATAAAAGTGATAAAATTTTCATAGGAATAATGCATAGCATATTCCCGCATCCATAGGGTAGGGCATCATACTTCCTACCAATAACAGCTATCCTGCCAACTATTCTACTTATTCGCCTTTAGCGGGATAACTGCTTTTTGTATAGTTAGGTTCTTGCATATTGATGGTTCTATTGGTATTGTTAGTGGTAGAAATAGGTCATGAAAGCAGGTATTGATATGAAAAAGAAGATACTTATGATAATTGTATTATTAGCTTTGATATGTGGCGCTAGTTATTTCTATATGACGAAGAATAATGTGACAAAGGCACCGCAAATCGTGAGTAAGACAAAGGAAAAGAAACAAAAGAAGGAAGAGAATAAGGCGAAAGAAGAAATCAAGAAACAGATTGTCAAAGATGATGAACAGAAACCAGCAACAGTCACAAAAGAGAAAGAGACAAACACACAGCCATCACAAAGTGTCAAAGTCTTTTCGATAAAGGATGGAACTTATTCATCAAGTACTCATGCGGGATTAGAAGTTGGTCAGATTACTGATATGACTCTTGTTGGGGATCAGTATATTACAATTAAGGGTAGCTTTGTAGAAATGAGTGCCGATGGGGAAGAAGTAGAAGCACGTTTTGATGATGCAAGTCGTACATTTATGTTTGATGATCAGGTTAAGTTCTATTTTTATGGTGAAAAAGATATTGAAATGAAGAAAGCTGATTTCTTCAAAGATGCTAAGAGTGCACCAGGGATTGATTTCACTATTACCAATAATAAGATTACTAAAATGGCATTTTATTCATAGGTACATTTTTGTGCCTATTTTTTCATTTTGATTAAATTTTCTTTGGCTTTTTTGTACAATAAAGGTGGGTGAATCATATGAATGAGAATTTAGAAAAGTTTACAAGAGAATTCATGGAAGCAAGAGCGCATCGTCATAAAGAAATGAAGAAACATGAATATGCATATAAGAAACTAAGAGCGCAGGTTGAAGAACAGGAAAATGATGAATTGGAAACAATTCTCACAAGCTATGAGAAAAAGATCCAACGCATTATTTGTCATTTAAGCGAAAGAGGCATGACAAATAAAGAAATTTCACAAATCACAGAAATGCCAGTTGAAGAAGTTGTGCATATTCTTGCCAAGTATATGACAAAGTAGGAATAAGTTATGAATTATGATTTATATTGTGATGTGCTTGTCGGTGAGATGGATGATGTGATGTTTCCAGTCTGGAGTGCTCAAAGTGAAGAATGCATATCTCTGAGCAAGAAGGTTCTGCTTATGCGTGTTGCTCATGATTTAGAGGATATAAATCGTCTGACCAATGATATGTTTGAAGACAAGATTATTTTTGAAGCCTTAAAGCTTAATGCGCATTTTGAGGAATTTGCGAAGAGAACTGAACATGGCTATTCACCTTCCTTTGCGCGCTTTGCCCATAATCTTGTTGAAAAGATTGATCGCTATGAGAATAACTATTCACATTTTGAAATTAGCTATGATGATATCTATGGTTCATGCTTTGCGATATTAAATCTTTATTGTAATATCGCTCAAAGCCTCAATCATCAAACAGACTTTTCAACATTGGGACAGGATGTAAGTTATCAACAATTCATTCAAGCCTATCATCCCTACCAGACATTAGCCATTGGGGATGTGACAACGCTTCTTCAAACCTCTTCTAAGAAAGGCGCTTTGTCACGTCTAGGTAAGATCCTTACGAAAAAGGACAGCCGTGAACTAAAAGAAGAAGCAGCAAGCCGTCTTAGAGAGCTGTTAGATGATTATTTTGTGTTGGTGATGTCGGTTACTTTTATGAAATTCAAGACCTCATTAAAAGACTAGAGACAGTATAGTGTCTCTAGTCTTTTGTCTGGATAAGTATAAAATTGATGAAAGTATTCGTATTATCATAAATATTGAATGTTGAGTTAGAAATATAATAAAACATTAGTGCATTGATACAAAAAATGCTATACTACAAACCAAAAGGGGGATAAGGAAATGAATTTTGTGTTTATTTCACCTGGCTTTCCAAAAACATATTATCATTTTTGTGAAAGCTTGCAGGAGCAGGGGGTTAATGTTCTTGCGATTGGGGATGTACCATATGATGAACTGAGTGAAGAAGTTAAACATTCATTTAAGGAATATTATTATGTTGATACGCTTGAAGACTATGATGCCTTAGTGAAAGCAATGGGATATTTTATTTTTCATTATGGCCGCATTGATTATCTTGAAAGCAATAATGAATACTGGCTGGAAAGTGATGCGCGCTTGCGTACAGATTTCAATATTACAACTGGCTTACAGAATGACATTATTGAAGATGTCAAACACAAATCAAGAATGAAGGATTATTATGCCAAGGCACATATTCCTACAGCCCGTTATATTCTCGTCACAACAATTGATGAAGCGAAAGCCTTTATCGATGAAGTGGCTTATCCTGTTATTGCCAAGCCTGATAGTGGCATGGGTGCTCAGGATACACATAAGATTAATAATGAAGAAGAACTTGTGGACTTCTTTGAACATAAATCCGATGTACAGTATATTATGGAAGAGTTTGTAGAAGGGGTTATTGAGTCGTTTGATGGCATTGCTTCACAAAACCATGACATTATCTTTGAAACAAGTCATGTCTTTCCAGATCCATTATTAGATGTTGTGACATCAAATAAATCATTTGTTTATTATTCACAACGAGAAATACCAGAAGACTTAAAACACTATGGGGAAGAAGCAGTCAAAGCCTTTCCGGTCAATGGCCGTTGTTTCCACATGGAGTTCTTCAGACTGACAAAAGACAAACCAGGCCTTGCCAACAAAGGTGATGTTGTCGGCTTGGAAGTCAATATGCGTATGCCAGGGGGTTATACACCTGATATGATGAACTGGGCTAATGACATAAATGTTTATGATATTTATGCAGATATGGTCACAACTGGAGAAAGTCACTATAATAGAAATAGGAGACCATACCATTGTGTCTATACAGGTAGACGTGACGAGATTGCCTATAAACATACGGATGAAGAAATCAAGAAAAGATATCATCATGATCTCGTGATGATAGAAAGAATGCCAGATATCTTGAGTGATGATATGGGTAATGACATGTATACAGCACGTTTCGAAACAATGGATGAAGTGAATGCATTTATTGAATTTGTATTAGGTTAATGGAGGATGCTTATGAAAACACAATATTTTAAAGAGTATAGTCAGTGTCTTGAAAGAGACATGGAATTTAAGGTTTATGGTGAAGAAGGAGCTGAACCGGTTTTAGTTTTTCCTAGCCAGGATGGGCGTTTCTATGACTTTGAAAACCAGGGCATGATTGAATCTGTTGCGCATTTAATTAATGCTGGTAGAATTCAGATGTTCTGTTGTGATTCAATGGATAGAGAAGGCTGGACTGGTCAGCCGGGTGAAACATATGAGCAGCGTACACATATCGTTGAACAATTCTATTATTATATTGTCAATGAATTAGTTCCAAGAATCTTTGAAATCAATAAGAAAGATGGACGATATGCCGATGGCATTATTACCACAGGATGTTCGATGGGAGCAGCCCATGCCGCTAACTTCATGTTTAGAGCGCCAGATATCTTCAAGGGCTGTGTCGCTTTATCAGGTTATTATGACAGTGATCTTTTCTTTGGTGATTTCCACAACGATATTACTTATCGTAATTCACCAGTAGAATATCTTCAGGGCATGAGCTACGACCACCCATTTGTCGACAAATATAGAAGATGCCGTATTGTTCTATGTTGTGGTCAGGGAGCCTGGGAAGATGATATGGTGCGTTCAACAGGTCGTATGAAAGAACTCTTAGAAGCAAAAAATATTCCTGCCTGGATTGATTTCTGGGGCTATGATGTCAACCATGACTGGCCATGGTGGCGTGTACAGTTACCTTATTTCTTTGAGAGAGTCATCTAGGAGGTTTCTCAATGAATGTCATTTTCATTTCACCGCAGTTTCCACATTATTACTATAATTTCTGCCTGCGTCTTAAAGAAAGAGGGGCACGCGTACTAGGTATTGGTGACACACCATATGATGGTGTTGATGATAATACTAAGAACGCTCTTGACGAATACTATTACGTTCCTGATCTCCAGGACTATGAAGATGTCTATCGTGCCGTAGGTTTCTATACAGCTAAGTATGGCAAGATTGACTGGATTGAATCAGAGAATGAATACTGGCTCTATCTTGAGGCACATTTACGTACAGACTTCAATGTCACAACTGGACCAAAACTCGAAGACATGGATCAGTTACGTCATAAGTCAAAGATGAAAGATGTTTATCAAAGAGCAGGAATACCTGTTGCCAAGTATGCCTATTTAGATAGCTTAGAGACAGGACTAGCTTTCGCTAGGGAAGTTGGCTATCCCGTGATTGTCAAGCCTGATGACGGTATGGGGGCAAGCTGTACTTACAAGCTGACAAGTGATGATGATTTTAGAAATATTTATCAAACACTTGATCAAGAAACACAGTTTATTGTCGAAGACTATGTACCAGGCAATGTTGAAACATTTGAAGGCATTACTGACAGTCAGGGCAATATTCTCATGTCAACATCCCATGTCATGTGTGATCCTGTCATGGATATGGTTAATGAGCATCTTGATACAACCTTCTATCAGCAGCCGGTCTTTGCATCCGATATCTATGATATTGGGGAGAGAACAGTTAAAGCATTTGGCACAAAGAGTCGTTTCTTCCATTTCGAATTCATTCGTTTGACAGAAGATAAAGATTATTTAGGAAGAAAGGGCAATCTTGTTGGATTAGAAGTCAATATGAGAGCACCGGGTGCCTATATTCCTGATATGATGAATTTAGCTTATGATGTTGATGTCTATACAATCTGGGCTGATATGATTTTATATGATCAGTGTTTCTATGATATCAATAGACAGTATTGGGTTGGCTATGCGGGCAGACGTAATGATGTTCAGTATGCCTTAAGTAATGAACAAATCATCAAGCGTTATGGCCAGTTTATTGCCTTGGAAGATGATGTGGATGCTGCACTTGCTGAAGCAATGAGCGACCATATCTTCCTCTTCCGTACAAAAAACAAAGAACAACTCTTTAGAATCATGCATGAAATCACACAGCATGCTTACACAAAAAAGGATAAGTCATAAAATATATTTATATAAAGTGTATGCTTTGGTTCCTTTTGTATTACTGAGTAGCTTGGAATTTAGAGGACGGAATGCCATTTAGTGGAATATTCCGTCCTTCTTATATCTAATTGGCGTGTAGCTTCTTGAACTGATAAATAAACATAGTAATTCATTGTTATAGTAATATAAAAGCTTTGTGCAAAGAATGTTGTGGGAGAATTAAAGTATTACATTCTAAAAAACTAGATTCTGGACTATCTAATGGAAGGTGAGATTATGTTTAATTTGTTATATATGAAATATCAGAAAGAGATAATGAGACCTTATCGTGGAAAATTCAAAGACCTGCATCTTTATGAGAAAATTTTTCTAATAGTGTTGATTTCAGATGCATCGCTTTTCGCTGTTTTCTCTTTTTTAAACAATAAAATAGGATCAATTGGGACGTTTGCAATTATACTTTTTTGGATTATCATCTTCGCAATAAAAAGACATCAGCCAGAAGAACAGGAAAGACTTATTAAAGAAAATAACTCTAAAGAGCGAATGAAACAGATGATAAAGCTATTAAATGAATTTCATATTGATATCAGTGATGATAATCAATTGGACCGTTTAATAGAACGAGCAACAAAAGAACAAAAAGCCTATGATATATGGAAAGATTTCAAAGTATCATTTGGGAGTATGACAACTTATATACTTCTTCCAATGTTTACTTTGTTGCTACAAAAAATATTTGATGACGCAAAACTTATGGATTTAATCTATGGTGCATTCTTGATATTTATTTTCTGTATAATGATTGTTGCATTAATATTTTCCTGTTCTTCCATTTTTAAAGATTTGTTTAATAAGGATATTAGGAATTTAAAAGAATTTATCGAAGACATAGAAGACATCAAAGATTTTCATAATGAAGCTTTTCTTAATAAACAAGAAATAAATGGTGAATAAACTAAGGAGAGGAAAAATAATTGTTTTTCGAATGAAGAAAGGTAATCGTCGTTCTAGTTCTTTGGCAATGAAGTGTTAAACACCATCTAAAAAGCCTAGTTCTCATCAATTTGAGTACTAGGCTTTATTGAATATCACCAGAAAAAAGCTTAACCTTTTTTCTCATTATCTTGTTTTTTTCTAGCTGCTTCGCTAATGATGCGTGAAGCACGTATTGCATAGACGCAGGCACGCATGACTTTTAAAAACAAGTCACCAATATGTCCATCTATCACCTTTGTATCATCAGAAATATCTTCATTTAAAAGCAACTCTTCCAATACTTCACAAAAGATATTATAAGATTCATCAAGGGGTACATTTTCAAACTGAATCTTAAGAAGTGTAGATATCTCATCAAGTGAGAATACTCTCTTAAGAAAACAAATGACTGTGAAATAGGCAACATGTTCACGGCTATATTTCTTTTTTATGGGAGGAGTGACAAGTTTTGCTTTGACATAATTATTAATCATTGTTGACGTGACAACTTTGTCATCTTCATTGAGTTTTAAGAATGATAAACTTTTTTCAATTAATCCAATAACCTGATCCATATAGAGATCAAAATCCGGCAGCTCCTGCCAGCGCAAAATATGAACTTGATTATACTGTGCATCCATAAGATATCACCTCAATATGAAGAATACACCAATAGATAAACTAAGTCAAATAATCTAGTATTAAATACTAAATGTGTTGACACTTGTAACTAGAAGTATTAATGTTGAAGTAGGAGATGATATGGAATGAAGATTATTACGGATACAAGCGCATTATATTCCCCACAGGAAGGTCAGGCATTAGGCATTGAAGTATTACCTTTACATGTCACAATTAATAATGAGACATATACAGAATTAGTCGATATGACAGCTGATGAACTTATTCAGAAAATTGAAGCAGGTGCTTTGCCTCAATCATCACAACCAAGTGTTGGTCATACAGTAGAAGTTTTAGAACATTATCAAAATGAAGATTGTCTTGTCTTTACGATGAGTGAAGGTCTATCAGGAACTTATGCATCCACAGTTCTCGCAAAAAACCAGCTTGAACATCCTGAACATATTCATATCATCAATACAAGAACACTTTGTGGTCCTCATCGTCATTTAGTTGATGTAGCTTTAAGATTACAAAAAGATGGTGCTACAACAAAAGAAATCATTAATACCATCAATGATAAGATTCAATATACAAAAAGCTTTTTGATACCAACTGACTTTGAATTCTTAAAAAGAGGTGGACGCCTTTCACCATTAGCGGCAAAGCTAGGTGGTTTGCTTAAGATTACAGCAGTCTTGGAATTAAGTGATGATGGCAAGAAACTTGATAAATATGCCATCAAGAAAACAGAAAGTGGCGCATTAAAGACAATCATCAAGTGCTATAAGGAGATGGGCGTTGATGAGCATGCGATTCTTTATGTCACACATGCTGGAGCATTAATGAAGGCGAAGGGTTATGCAGAAGTCTTAAGGAATGCATTCCCACAAACAGAAATTGTAATTCATGAACTGACGCCGGTCTTTGTGACACATGGTGGTCCAGGTTGTATCGCAATACAGATGATTAAGAAATAGGTCATGAAAATGGCCTTTTTTTCTTTGTATTCTTTAAAAGGCATCTATTCAAGTGCATAATATGGGTAATGGAGGTGCAACATGCATTCAAAAAAGAATAACTTTATCATCAGTATTGTGATTATTGGTATTGTTGTTATGTTGGTCTTTATTGCGGGCACATTCTATCGCATTCAAGATCAACATGCCATCACAAAGCAGAGTCTCAAGAGTACGCTGAGTTCCTTAGAAGAAATATCTTCTATCGCATATGACTATTCTAGAGTAGGACGCTTTGATGACAGTCTTGGTGTAGAGAACTGGAAAAACCAGAATCCAAAAGGCTATTTTCTGATGACTTATAGTGGTGAGATGAAAGTAGGTGTTCATCCTGACCAGGCTAAAATCACTATTTCTGACAAAAAGATTACGATTGATATAGGAAAAATCAAAGTCCTTTCCCATCATATCAACCAGGATAGTCTAGAAATCTATGATGAATCAGCCAATGTCTTTACAAAAGCAAAGCTCAAGGACTATTCAAAATTTCAGTCTTCACAGAAAAAACAAGTTGAAGATGAAGAAAGAGTCAAAGGAACTTACAATAAAGCAGCAGGAAAGATTCGCGAGCAGATATCAACAGCTTTACAGGTTAATGATACGATTAGAGAGGAATATCATCTAGAAGTGATTATTGGCAAGTAAGAAAAGTATGATTGTAAGGGTTTATTTTTGATACTTTTTTGTTGTGATAGAAAAATGTTGTGTTATAATATGCGAGTTAGAAAGAGGTGCACATTATATGGAAATTAGAAATGTAGCGATTATTGCCCATGTTGACCATGGTAAAACTACACTTGTTGACCAGCTGTTAAAGCAGTCAAAGACACTTGAAGCCCATGAAGAAATTGCTGAAAGAGCAATGGATAGTAATGACCTAGAAAGAGAGAGAGGCATTACAATCTTAGCTAAGACAACCGCAATTCATTATAAAGATTATAAAATCAATATCTTAGATACACCAGGCCATGCAGACTTTGGTGGTGAAGTAGAACGTATCATGCACATGGTGGATGGATGCGTACTTCTTGTTGATGCTTATGAAGGTACAATGCCACAGACACGTTTCGTCTTAAAGAAAGCCTTAGAAGCTCATGTTAAGCCAATCGTTGTCATTAATAAGGTTGACCGTCCAGTGACACGTATTGATGAAGTTATGGATGAAGTTCTTGAATTATTCATGGAACTTGGTGCTGATGATGATCAGTTAGACTTCCCAACATGTTATGTCTCAGCCTTAAATGGTACATCTTCACTAGATCCAGATCCAGCAACACAGGAACCTACAATGGATAACTTATTTGATATGATTGTCAATGAAATTCCAGCCCCAATTGTCGATGTTGAAGATGGCTTACAGTTACAGCCTGCCTTACTTGACTACAATGACTATGTAGGACGTATTGGTATCGGTCGTATTCAAAGAGGTACAATTCATTTAAATGATAATGTTGTATGTTGTCGTGCTGATGGTACAACAACACAATTTAGAGTACAAAAGCTCTATACATTCCTTGGCTTACATCGTATTGAAGTTGATGAAGTGGATGCCGGTGATATCTGTGCATTTGCCGGATTAGCTGATATTGGTGTTGGGGAAACGGTTTGTGATCCACAGCATATTGATCCATTACCATTATTACATATTGATGAACCAACAATTCAGATGGTCTTTGGTACAAATACATCACCTTTTGCCGGACAGGAAGGCAAGTTCGTCACAGCTACTAAACTTGAAGAACGTCTTCTTCGTGAAACAAATAAGGATGTATCATTAAAGGTAGAAAGAGTTCCTAACTCAGAAGAATGGATTGTTTCTGGACGTGGTGAATTACATTTGTCCATCCTTATTGAAACATTAAGAAGAGAAGGCTATGAATTACAGGTTTCTCGTCCACATGTTATCATCAAGAATATTGATGGTGTGAAGTGTGAACCATATGAAGATCTTGAAATTGAAGCACCTGATGATTGTATTGGTTCGGTCATTGAATCATTGGGCTTAAGAAAGGGTATCATGGATGATATGTCTTCTGATAATGGTATGACAAAGGTTCATTATGTGATTCCTTCAAGAGGCTTAATTGGCTTTATGACAAACTTCATCACAATGACAAGAGGTTATGGTATTATCAACCATACATTCTTAGAATATCGTCCGATGGACAATGATAGTATTGTCGGAGAAAGAAAACTTGGTGTCTTAATCTCTATTGATACCGGCCAGACTACAGCTTACTCACTTGGTTCAGCCGAAGCCCGTGGTGTGATGTTTGTCGGCCCAGGTGTCCAGGTTTATGAAGGTATGATTGTTGGTGAACATGCTAAGGATAATGACTTAGTTGTCAATGTCACTAAGCTTAAAGAAAAGACAAATACACGTTCTTCTACAAAGGACTCTACAGTAGTCTTAAAGCGTCCAAGAATTATGAATCTTGAAACATGTCTTGACTATATTAACGAAGATGAATTAGTAGAAGTAACACCAGAATCAATCAGATTAAGAAAGAGATACTTAACTGAAAATGAACGTAAGAGAGCATTCAGAGCAAAGAATGCTGCTGTCAACGACTAATAAAAATAGGGAAATGTAAGTTTCCCTTTTTTGATAGGAGGGGTAATATGAAGAAGCAGGATATTCTTAATTTAAAATTGAATCCTACTGATAAGCCTGATTATTATTATCTCGTTATTGATGAGTATATTCTCATACTCGCTTTCATGCCTTTTTATCGTTTAGCTATCATGAGTTCAGTGACATACAAGAAATCTCTTGCCGATTACCTTAACCGTCTTTATATCCATAATGATGATATTCGACGTGCCTATCTGATTGAACATGATCTAGGTATTGTCCTTAATTATCGAAGAATGGACCAGAAGGAATTTGAAGCTATTCTCAAGAATCTTGTCATTACATTAAAAGAACTCAATATTCATACTGTTGATCGTTTCACCAAACAACCAGGTGTGCTCTACCCTGCATTTATGGCTGAAGATATTGAGATTGTCAGCCGTCAGTCCTTTGCAAAACAGGAGCGTGAACATCAGCCTAAGAAAAGCAAGAATACTGGTTTATTATCAGCACTTTTGCTGGGATTGATTGGCTCATGGATGTTTGCCCATTATCATAAGCTTGGCCTTATTGTCTCGCTTTCAGGTATTATTCTTGGGCTTTGTACTTTCTTTGGCTATCTGTGGCTTGGTGAGCGCATGGACAAGAAGGGAATCATTAGTTCTGTTGTCATCAGTGCTGTTGATTTACTTATCGGTCAGGTCTTTGCGACAGCTATCAGTATCAAGGATGGTCTTGCAGCTTCGACAAAGAATACCATGCATTTATCAATCTTTGAAACATTGCCCCTTGTTCCTCATTTTCTTGTTGAACAAGATGTTGTAAGTGCAATGATACCCTATCTTGCATTCACTTTGCTTCTTGCGATTATAACAATACTGATTTGTTTCCATTTCTATAAGAAAGCACATTTATTGAAAAATACGTATATTCTTTATGATCAGCGCTGACTGTGATAAAATATTATCAAAGGGAGGGCTTAGCCATGAAGACATCCATTCATATTCAGTTTAGAGATGATGTAAATGTGAAAGATGTTGAGAATACGGTAAAAGAGGCATTAAAGGCTGAAGGACTAAAGATAT
This sequence comes from Sharpea azabuensis DSM 18934, assembly GCF_000702165.1. Classification (GTDB taxonomy): domain Bacteria; phylum Bacillota_I; class Bacilli_A; order Erysipelotrichales; family Coprobacillaceae; genus Sharpea; species Sharpea azabuensis. The sequence goes on along the minus strand of NZ_JNKU01000024.1, from coordinate 28,103 downwards.
CATCACTTAAGCAGCTCGATATTTATTATAAACCACAAGAAAATGCGATTTATTATGTGGCTATTGATGAAGACGATAATATTACCGGATCTAATAACAAGCCTTTACATCTCTCATAGTTTGACCAGTCTTTGTGACTGGTTTTCTTTTGGTTAAATTATGATATAATTGGCAATATAGGAGGAAATACGCATGAAACGTATCTTAGCAGGTCTTTTTGTCGCAACGTTCGCAATAAGTGGCTGTAGTGGCTCAAAGAGCGAAACCATTACATTTATGGCAAAAAATAAGGCTGGAAATCTCTACGCATTATATAATACAAAAGGCAAGAAGCTCACCGACTACAAATATAAGAACTATCAGGAAGTTAAGAATGCGGGATATATTGTACAAAATAAACAGGATCAATATCGTTTTATTGATTATAATGGTAAGGAAACCATCAATAATAAATATATCACTGGCACAAATACCTTACTAACAACCTATAATACCCCATCTTCAAACTTACAATTTGAAAAGAATGAGCTAACTCTAGAAGAACTCACTTCAACAACCCTGAATTTACAGAATGCTACAAGCACTCCTGTTTATACTTCATCCAATAATAAGATTGTGACAGTTGATCAAAATGGTGTTGTGAATGCCATTAAGGCAGGAAAAGCAACAATAACAGCACGGGTGGGTGATGAAAGTGTTGATGCCCTCATCACAGTGACATCCATTACTCCGAAATTATCTACTGATCATATCAAGCTTGATGTTGGTAAAGCACAAGATATCATTGTGCTAGATAATCGTAATCGTGAAGTGAAATGGTCAAGTGCTGATGACAAGATTGCTTCCATCGATGCAAATGGTCATTTGACAGCCTTAAAGAAGGGGACAACGACCATCAAAGCCAAGACAGGTAATGACACACTTAAGGTGAAGGTTGAAGTAACTGAACCAACAGTAACGGCTGATATCAAGAAGAAGACAGTCTTTGCAGACGATGATCCATTTAAGATAAACTTAAATGGTGTTCGTGAAGGAGAAAAGGTGAAATGGTCATCGGGAAATAAAAGAATAGCCCTGGTTGATCAAAATGGGCAGGTGACACCTAAGAAGGCTGGCAAGGTGACAATCACGGCAAGTGTCATGAGTCAGAAAATAAATGTACTCGTTACGGTGAAAAAACGTGATCTACGTTTGAAAAAGAAAAACTATGACTTAACTGTTGGACAGGAAACAAATGTTGAAATCAAAGATCTTAAACCGAATACAACAGTGACATATCAATCAGCCAATCCTGATCTTGTATCCATTGATGCATATGGCAAGATGAAAGCCTTGAAGAAAGGAACAACAACCATCAAAGCAACTGTGGGCAAACGTAAGCTTAAAGCCCAGGTTCATGTTTCTGATGTCAAGGTTGCCATCAGTCAAAAAGAAGCGACTTTAACTGAACTTGAAACATTACAGTTATCAGTAAAAAATAGTGATCCTAATACACCTATTACATGGTGTTCAAACAAGAAGGATGTAGCTGAAGTGGACAATAATGGTCTAGTCACAGCTAAGAAGAAGGGGACTGCTACTATTACTGCAACAATTGACAATAAGAAATATCAATCAAAAATAACTGTTAAGAAACGTATCCTTTCTCTCAATAAAGAAAATATTGTCCTGACTGAAGATGAACAGACAAAGGAAGGCATAAGACATGTGAAAGCGGATGCCCCTGTCACTTACAAGAGTGATGATGAAAAGATTGCGAAGATTGATAATGGTATACTAACAGCTATCAAATCAGGTAAGACAAAGATTACACTTTCTGCTGAAGGTAAGACTTTTACAACAACAGTTACAGTTAAGGACCGCCATATTACGCTTGATGAAAATGAAAAGACATTGATGCTTGGGAAGAGTTATCAGATGAAAGTCAAGAATGCCGGTAAGCGTGCTTTAAGCTTTAAGACCGGCAAGAAGAATATCATTGAAGTTGATGAAAAGGGTGAAGTGCGCGCTTTAAATCCAGGCTGGGATGTTGTGACTGTTCAGGCTGGTGATTCAACACTTAAATGTAAGTTCATTGTCAAAGAGGAAAAGCTCTCTGTTCCTTATACCATGACTTTGACAAAAGGGACAACGGGCAGTATTCAAGTCAAGAATCTTGTGAACCAGCATATAACTTGGGCAAGTGATTATCCTGAAGTCGCTGGTGTTGATGAAGCAGGGACAATTACAGCCTACAAAGCCGGTGAAGCAATCATCAGTGCAACCATTAGTGATAAAGTCTATCGGACAACCCTTATTGTCAAACGTGATCCTCGTACTTTAGTCAAAACAAAGAATGTCCCATTATCATATGGTCAGACAACAATCATGAATGCCCAAAGAAAAACCATTTATAAGGCAAATGGGAAAGTGGCCATCAAGAAGACGGCTGTTCCTGTGCTTTATGAAAAAGGCATCTACCGTGTTCTCTATGATACAAAAGATGACCTTTATAAGGGCAAAGAAGAAGTTATGTATACTTTAGGTAATGAAGATGTCTTTGTGATTGTCTTCAATGATAAGCTTAAGATCTTCATGTCTCAGGCGCTAAGTAAGCCGCTTTCTATTGATGAAGGTGGTAATTATAAGATTATGGCAAGTAATGATCACCAGGTTGTACTCTATGATGGAGATAATAAAGCAGCTATTGTTGCCGATACAAAGAAGAAAATGATTCAATGCGTTGATCATGAAGTAACCAAAGCTTCCCTTTCCAACGACAATATCATTCTTGAAAATACAACTGGTACATATCTTATCAACAAGAAAGGCCAAAGCGTGAGAGTCAATTCCTACTATCAGGATAGTGAACATTATCTCAAACGTGATGAACAATATGTCTATGGTCCACATCTTGTCGTCAATGGTCAAAAGACAAATAAACTTAAAGATGTCCAGTTAAAGCCAGCTGTTACTTATTTAGAAGGCAAGCTTTATCCGGCTTATATTAAGGATAAGGGTTTTGTATATTATGATATGAATGGCAAGAAAGCCTTTGATAAGGTCTTCATTGATGCCCAGGCATTTGGTGTTGAAGGTGCAGCTATTGCCATCAAGAAGAATCATGAATATGTTCTTCTTGATGAAGAAGGTAAAGAAGTTCTCGCTTCAAAACAAAGAATTGCTTATATTGGTGATGGCTATTATGCCCATTATAAGGCGGATGGATCATTTACTGTTGTAAGTGCTAGTGGTGATGAAATGCTTGAAGATAAATGTACAAGCTTTAAGAAAGATGCAGTTGTTCATATCAATGAGAATAATTATATGATCTTAAATAGAAATGGTCGTAATTATGTTTATGATGCTGATAATGGCTTCAAAGTCATTTTCTCAACAGAAGAACCTGTGAAACTTGATACAAGAGGGTTCATTGTTGTGAATGAAAGAAAATATTATGATCTAAAAGGAAAAGCTATTAACTAGGGAGGGATTTTATGGATAATGTGATGAGTCTCTTTGTCTCACTGCTTGCGCTTATTGGCATTCTTCTTGTAATGCAGATTATTACTGTTGAGCTCATGGCAAGAAAAGCACTTAAGACAAAGAATACAGGCTATTTTATGATTTTCAATTTACCCTATAGCTATAACCGTTCAGCGCGTATGGGCTTTGTATATTTCTTTGTCTATTTACTATTCTTTAATCAAAATATGTTTTCAACAGAATGGTTCCTCTATTTGCTTGTCTTTATTGCCATGGGAATTGTCTCTGATGCCGTTGTGCAGTATCTTGTACTCTATTATGGTAAATTTCGCTTTAAGAAATATATTGTTGAAACAGAGAAGCTAGAAGAAGATGTAAAAGCCTACTTCGAGAATGCTGACTTCAAGGAAGAAGACTGTGAGAAATCCATGCCAACATACAATGAAACAGAACTTACCAAAAAATACCTCAAGCCCACGGACCATCTTGCCTTCATGTCCATTGATGGTGGAGATTATGTCAAGAGCTTTAAGGATTATCCAGAAGTTACTTTTGATGTTGAGCCCTTCTTTGACCAGCATCAAGTTGAACAGAATCTTGAAGGCTTACCCATCAAGGTTACTAGTCTTACAAATGAGAAAGGACTTCCTTTCAAGGACAATCATATTGATTTATTCCTAAATGAGTACTCAACATATGATAAAGGAGAGGTTGCCCGTGTCTTGAAACCAGGTGGAATCTTCGTCTTAAATCAGAATGGCAGCGAGAATCTCAAAGAATTCCTCAATATGTATATGCCTCTTGCCCTTCGTAGTCAATGGAATATCGAAACAGCCAAGCAATCCTTAATCAATGCTGGCTTTACGATTCTTGAGGCTTATGAGGACTATGGTTATTTACATTTCAGAAACCTTAATCAGCTTGATACATACTTGAAGAAAGTTGTCCCTGAATTAATACAGGAACGTGAAAAGTTTCTCCAATTCTATACACAAGCCTTACGTGATATGAAAAATCAGGGCTTCTATAGCCTTTCAACATATCGATTTATCATTATTGCGAAGTTAACAGGCAGCTATCAGGAAATCGCTTAGGAGCATCTATTGGGATGCTCTTTTTTGATTATTTAATGGGCATAATTTATAATGAAAAAAATCACAAGAAATCCTTGGAATATAAGCGTTTGAGAGGGATTGAAAGGTTTATATATAAGCGATTTAAAAAAGTTTTGAGAAGTTATGGAAATGTGTAGAATTTGTGCTATAATGAATGCATATTCAAGGAGGATTTTATTAATGGAAAAATATTCATTCGTTGTAGCTGATCCAGTAGGATTACATGCAAGACCTGCAACTATCTTAGTAAACCAGGCTTCAAAATTTACTTCAAACATTAAATTAACTTATAATGGTAAAGAAGTTAACTTAAAGTCTATCATGGGTGTTATGTCTTTAGGTGTTCCAACTAAGGCTAGCGTTGAAATCACTGCTGAAGGTGAAGATGAAAAAGACGCAATCGCATCTATCGAAAAAGTTGTTAAAGAACAGAAAGTTGCTGAATAATAAGAATGAGAAGGAGAGGAAACTCTCCTTTTTCTTTTTCAAAAAAATGATTGCCCTTACATTTTATTATTGGTATGCTTTAAATATCAATATGTAAGAAGGAGTAAACAAATATGTACGATGATACTTTTGATGCATTGAGTAATGCAGCAAGAAACAAATCAAGATTCTTAAAGAAAAGACCAATAGGCTATTTCATTTCTTCAATGATGGCAGGGGCTTTTATTGGCTTTGGGAATATCTTGATTAATACAATTGGTGGTTTATTAAATGGTGCACCAGCAACAAAGATTGTTATGGGGGCAGCATTTGGCATTGCCTTATCACTTGTCGTAATTGCTGGGGCAGAGCTCTTTACCGGCAATACGCTGGTTATGAGTGCTGGTGTTATGAAGAAGAAAGTTTCTATCAAGGATATGTTGATCTTATTTGTCGTATGCTGGATTGGAAACTTGGCAGGCAGTGTACTGCTGGCCTGGTTATTTGAGCTATCTGGCATGAATACACCTGCTACTGCGAAGTTTTTAGCAACAGGCGCACTTGCGAAAATGTCAGCTGGTGCTTTGCAGTTATTTGTCAGAGGCATTTTATGTAATATTCTTGTTTGTCTTGCTGTATGGTGCGGCTTTAGATGCAAGAGTGATTCAGGAAAGCTGATTATGGTTTTCTGGTGCTTGTTTGCCTTTATTATTTGTGGCTTTGAACACTCTATTGCGAATATGACACAGTTAAGTGTTGCTTTATTGAATCCGGCCGGATTACCAATAACTTTATCAGGTTATTTCTATAATTTAATTGTTGTAACATTAGGTAATATTGTTGGCGGTATTGTTTTTGTAGCATTGCCTTATTTCTTGGCGACAAACAAAGATTAATTGTATACAATAAATATCAACGAGGTAACCGTTTTCTATTTTAAGAAAATAAGAAGTTTGCTATAATGGGGCTAGAGGTGAATTGAGAATGGATTATAAGACAAACTATGAAAAATGGCTAAACTTCGAAGGTCTAGATAGTACTTTGAAGAATGAATTAAAGGGCATGGACGAAAAGACAAAAGAAGATGCCTTCTATAAGAATATTGAATTTGGTACGGCTGGTATGCGTGGTGTTCTTGGCGCTGGTACAAACCGTATGAATATCTACATGGTTAGAAAAGCAAATGTAGGTTATGCAAAATGGATTCTAGAACAGCCAAATGGTAAAGAAAGAGGCGTTGTTATTTCTTATGATAACAGACATCAATCTTATATCTTTGCGAATGAATCTGCGAAGATCTTAGCTGGCTTTGGTATTAAGACATATATCATGGAGTCTTTAAGACCAACACCTGAATTATCATTTGCAGTAAGATATTTAAAATGTGCTGGTGGTATCATGATTACTGCTTCTCATAACCCAGCTGAATATAATGGTTATAAGGTTTATGATGATACTGGCTGTCAGCTTATTCCTGAATGGGCTGATCAGGTGACAAAATATGTTAATGAAGTAGAAGACGAATTAGCAGTAAAAGTACCTGATGAAGATGAAGTATATGATCTTATTAACTGGGTTGGTGAAGAAATTGACCGTGCTTATTATGATGCTGTTAAGAGCTGTGAAATTAATCCTGGCTTAGATAAGAGTGATTTCAAGATTGTCTATTCACCACAGCATGGTGCTGATAACTGGCCAGTAAGAACAGTCTTAAAAGAATTAGGTTATGATATTGTGCCTGTATTATCACAATGTGCACCTGATCCAGATTACTACAATACAAAATCTCCTAACCCTGAAGTAGCTTCTTCATATGATGAAGCCATCAAGTTAGCGAAGAGAGTGGATGCTGACGTTATTGCAATTACTGACCCTGATGGTGATAGACTTGGTGTAGTCGCAAAGCATAATGGTGAATATGTACTGATGTCTGGTAACCAGTCAGCAGCAGTTTATCTTGAATATATTCTTTCACAGTTAAAAGAACAGGGTAAACTTCCTACAAATGCGGTTATGTACAATACAATCGTCACTTCAGATTTAGGTGAACTTGTTGCAAGAAGCTATGGTGTAGATGTTGAAAAGACATTAACTGGCTTCAAGTTTATTGGTGACAAGATTAGAAAATATGAAAAGACTGGCGAAAAGCAGTTCATCTTTGGTTATGAAGAATCATATGGCTGTGTTGTTAAGGACTTCGTAAGAGATAAAGATGCAGTCCAAGCTGTCTTACTTGCTGCAGAATGTGGCAATTACTATAAGAAGCAGGGCAAGGATCTTATTGATGTCCTAAATGAACTTTATGCTAAACATGGTACATTCAAGGAAAGCCAGATTGCCCTTGCAAAGGCTGGTGTTGAAGGTGCTAAGCGTATTGCTGAAATCATGGATAATTTAAGAAAAGAGGCACCAAAGGAAATTGGTGGATACAAGGTAACTCTTGCTGAAGATTATGCAAATTCAACACGTAGTGATGGTAGTGTTATTGACTTACCAAAATCTAATGTCTTGAAATATTATTTAGAAGATGGTAGCTGGATTGCTGCAAGACCATCTGGTACAGAACCAAAATGTAAATTCTATTTCTCAATTAAAGGTAAAGATGCGGCTGATGCAGCAAGTAAAACTGAAGTTTTCCAGAAAGCTATGATGGCAGCTATTGGTGAATAGAAATTAAAGAAAACGTTGATTTATTCAACGTTTTTTTGTGCATTCTACAAGCTTTGATCATGTTGATGATGTGATACATATTGGAAAATATGTATGAACTATCTTTTTTTTATAGGGGATTATTGGTATAATATTTTGGGTAAGGAAGGGTGAGTGTTATGAGTCTTAAGACAACACAGCTGTTAATCGGCCTTACAAGGAAGATAGCGATTGTGCTAGCCATCCTTGCTTGTATAAGCTGGATTATGAAATTTAAAACAATTGCAATGATCTTGCTTATTGCCTTAGTACTGATGCTTGTTGTTTATTTTGCGTTGGCATTGGTTTCTTGGCGTTGTCCTAGTTGTCATCAGTATTTACCATTAAAGAATGCGACAAAGCTTAAAGAATGTCCACATTGCCATCATCCCATTGATAAAACACCTATAAAAAAATAGTCACCTAATGGTGACTTTTTTAGTACTATCCTTTTCTTGCAATCGTTGCTCTTAATTTCTTGATATCAATAAAACGTGTAGAGAATCTAAATGTCTTCTGGGCATAGACAAAAGTCATTTCACGCTTAGAATTAAGATCAACCTTCTTCATCTTACGATAATCCACCAGCAATCTACCTATCAGCATATGCTTCTTGCCAAGAAGAACAATATTTGCTAGCTGCATGGAGAATATTAAAGTATAGATTGTAAGTACTGAAAGGCCGTTGTTGATCCATTGGAGACTATCTAGCTGCCATCCCACAATACATGTCCAGATAAAAATCGCCCAGGCAACTACATAACCCACGATCATACCGATATAGGCATATTTTCCCGTGCTGCTTAAGCAGAATTCCATTGCTCCTTCCTTCTTTCTTTGTTTCAGCATTGTGACAAGCAAATTCATAATCTGATATGTGAAATAAATGAATACAAGCAATAATAAGAATAATGATATTGTATAAAACTGACTCATAAACAAGAACTCCTTTATTACCTTATAATATTATACATAGAAATCTTTTTCTTGGAAAGGGTGCAATTTATCTTTAACTTTTCATAAGAGCCTTGTTGAGTCTATAATAGGTGCGGAGGTATGTTATGTTCCAGGAAAAATATAAGATCGAATTCCCAGATGTAGACTTTATGGCAAAGGCAAAAGTTGATGTGCTTTTTTCGAAAATGAGTATTGTAGCTACCAAAGATGCTTATCAAGAACATCTCTATACACAAGAAATGCAAGGTCAATATGGCTGGATTGTAGCTAAACAATCGCTATACTTTCAAAAGCCCATTCACCTTGATGACGAACTGACAATTGTGACAAATGCACATAAAGCTCATCCTGTTATCTTTCCAAGAAGTTACCAATTAATTGTCAATAATGACATTGTCGCTAAAGGCTATTCCATTTGGACGCTTATCGATTTAAAAAACAGACGAATAGTCAGACCGAAAACACTAGGTATCATCATCCCAGAAAGAGACAAGATGGAAGTTGAGCCAACAACATTATTTGAACGAGAAGATGTTATCTTTCAGCATGCTATAAAAGTGAGCTATAGCGATCTAGATACAAATGGTCATATGAATAATACACGCTATATCGCTCATGCCTATGATCTATTACCAATTGATTACTTGCGTCAACATATATGTACACAAATTGATATCAACTACAAGAAAGAAGTCCGCTATGGTGAAATGTTGGATCTTTATAGTCGGCTAGAGAATGATTGTTTTCATGTTGAAGGACATGTGGGTGAAGAGGTTTGTTTTATTATTGAAATGCAAATGAAAAGGATCTGAAAAATCAGATCCTAATCGACATATTCAGCCATATCATCAGGAAGTGGAGAAGTCAGGCGGATGACTTCCTTAGTGATTGGATGAATGAATTCGATGAGATAGGCATGTAAAGCCTGTCTTTTTAATTGTCCTGGATGCTTGTTGTAAAGGGCATCGCCGAGTAATGGATGACCAATGGCAGCAAGATGAACACGAATCTGGTGCCTTCTTCCTGTTTCAAGAACACATTCAATTAAGGCATAACCGTCATAGTTTTCCATTAAATGGTATCTTGTAATGGCTTGCTTATCACCGCCTACACGCATCTTCTTGGCATCATGGCGATTGCGAGCAATAGGTTTATCAATGACATATTCTTTATAATTAGGGAAGTTGCCTTCTACCAAAGCAAGATAATGACGATGAATCTGCTTGATTGAAAGCAAATAGTCCATCAAAGGCTGTAAGAATGTACATTTCACATAAATAACAAGGCCACCCGTCTCATCATCAAGACGATGAATAAAGCGGACAGGAATATCATAGCCCTGGGAATGATAATAATAGCTGACCTGATGGGAGAGAGAATGTGTATCATCTTTGTGAGCAGGAAATACAGGAAGGTTGCATGGCTTATTGACAATCAGGAAGTAGTCATCTTCAAAGATAATCTGAGGTGCTTTATTTCCTGGGACATACATGCCATCATCATGCTCATAGGCCTTTACACTCAACCAGTCACCAGCTTTCAGCATGGTAGAGATTGAAGCAAATTGTCCATTAAGCGTATAATTCTTGTTTTGTTGGAGAAGATGGATGGTCTTTCTTGAAAGATGAAAGCTTTCAAAGAAGTCATGAATAGACTTGTTCGCAAACTCATCATCAATATGGAAAGCGAGATAATCATGTTTTCTTATTGTTTCCATGGTGCATATACCGTAATGCGCAAATCAATCGTAATGTCAAGTGCTTCAAGCGTATCAAGAACACTACGGCGCTCCTTCTTAATATGATAATAATGTGGTGTCATCTTTAATAAGTTTAAAGCATCTTCACGGTTATTAATATTCACTTTTTTCGTAAAATCATAGGATTCTATAACAGGGAATGGCTGTCTGATGAATTCATCTGATTTTTCATGAACCTCATCATAAATGAGATGTTTGATTTCAATAAGATGGTTCTTATTGGCTGTGACATGAATCATGTAACCATCTTTCTTTAATGTACGGGCAATCTCGTTGGCATTGACAACGGTAAAAAGAGCCATGATAACATCAAGTGAGTGATCAAGAATAGGGATATTCTTTGAATTACCAACAATCCAGGTAATATCCTGGTCATAGCGAGTAGCCATATTAATCGCTTCTTTAGAAATATCTAAAGCATAATATCTATTCTGATCTCCCAATATTTGTTTTGCCTTAAAGGCGTAATAGCCTTCCCCACAACCTAAATCAAGAATTGCCATTTCTTTATGGGCATGTTCTTGAATATAGTGGGTAACTTCATGAAGAATGGGATCATAATAGCCTTTATCCAGATAGGCTTTTCTGGCAATAAGAGATTCTTTAGAATCACCAGGATTGTTATGTCTTTTATCAGGGTTAAGCAAGAGGTTGATATAACCTCTTTTTGCAATATCATAATTATGATTGTTTTCACATTTGTATGTACGACCAGCTCGAATAAGTGGCTGGTGGCATTTAGGACAAGCTAGTTCGCTCATAGTATTACCTCCAGGGCGATTATAACATGTTTCTTTTTCGAAATAAATTGAGTATAATGGAAAAACAAGGGGTGGCAAGAATGAAAACATTTAATCGTGGAGTAAAAGAAGCATTGATGCATGTTTTAAATGAAGAAGGGCTATCCATTCTCTGGGATGTGGATGCATTTGAAGAAAAGATTAATTCTTATTCTCTAGATTATTATGAAGAGTGTTATGAAATGACGGAAGCTCTGAAAGCAGGTTTGTTTGATACGCTTATTCTTAATCGTCATATTCCTTTTGCCGAACATATTGCCATGCTTCGTGATTATTTAGAAATTGATGAAAATGAAGCAGTCTTCATGCTTGCGCTCAGCAAAGAAATTGTCAATGATATTGATTGGGACATTGAGATTGTGAATCTTGAGAATGTCTTAAAATATGCTAAAGAAAATGAAAAGATCAGGGATCTTCATATTGCGGCATTGGCTTATTATGATGGTGTTGGTGTTCCTCAGGATTATGAAACAGCCTATCATTTATTTGAAGACTTAGAATATATGGGTGATGATGAAGCTTATTATTATCTAGGAATGATGAATGAGGAAGGTAAAGGCGTAGAAATGAATAGAGAAAAGGCTATCCATTATTACCAGCAAGGAGCTAGCCTCAATGAAAATGAATGCTTTTATGCCCTGGGCAGACTTTACTTGGAAGATGGAAATAGTGAGGAAGCAGTAAGAGAGCTTAGTGAAAGTGAGGATCCAAGAAGCTATGGCTTATTAGGCACAATTCTCGAAGACCAGAATGCCTTTCATGATGCTTTTCTCCATTATGTCAAAGGGGCACAGGCATATGACAGCTTAGCCCTTTATCGTCTTGGACGTCTTTATCAGGAAGGACTAGGCGTTACGCAAGACTTAGATGAGGCATTGAAGTATTATAGCTATGCCTATTATCAAGCTAACGAGGAAGCAACTTTAGCTTTGGCTCATATGTATGCATTAGGAGAAGGCGTGCCTGTAAATGCGAAATTTGCCCATGATCTTTACGAACAATATCATGAAAGTGTAGGTGATGAAAATGAAAGTCTATAAAAAGGGAGCGGATGAATCTTATACGCTTGGTGTCTTTCCAACAATCGAACTCTTAGAAAACCGTCCTGAAGTCATAAAGAGAGTTGTCGTTCACTCAAGTATTGAAGAAAACAGCGGTTATCCTAAAATCAAAGAACTCTGCAATCAATATCATATCCATATTGATATCCATGATCCCACAATCGATAAACTCTCACCAAAAAACAATTGTTATGCAATTGGGGTGTTTAAGACTTATGAAGATAATCTTGAACGAGATAATCATGTTGTTCTTGTCAATCCTATGGATATGGGCAATATGGGAACAATCATGCGTACGATGTTAGGTTTTAACTACAACAACCTTGCGATTATTGAACCAGCTTGCGATATCTTTAATCCAAAAGTTATTCGTGCCTCAATGGGGGCAATCTTCTCGCTGCATATCAAACGTTTTAAGAGCTTTGAAGAATATTATCAGGCATATCAGGGTTATGAATGTTATCCATTCATGCTTAAGGGCGCAAAGAATATTCATCATGTTCATACAAATAACTTACATGCCTTGATATTTGGCAATGAGAGCAGTGGTCTTGATGATTCATTCTTGAATTATGGCCAGTCAGTCTTTATTCCGCATACATCAAAGATTGATTCGTTGAATCTCTCACAGTCACTTGGTATTGGTCTTTACCATTTCTCATCAGCACAATTTGAAGATAAAACATCATTACGCTAGACAAGGATCACCTTGTCTTTTTTGATGACATACAAGGTATCATTGAAAATAATTGTTTTATATTTAAATAGAAATGTTAATGAAATTAAAAAGGAGATATGAGGAATAAGGGAGGTTTGTTAAAGTTTTTAAAAAATAGGTATTTGTCTAGTCAAACTAGTATAAAAAGAGTATTATAACAGTAGTTTAATAAAGGAAAAGGAGAGATAAACAATGGGATTAGTATCCGCAAAAGAAATGATCGATAAGGCTTTAGAAGGCCATTATGCAATCGCTCAGTTCAACATCAACAACTTAGAATGGACAAAAGCAATTCTTCTTGAATGTGAAGAATTAAAAGCTCCAGTAATCTTAGGTGTATCTGAAGGTGCAGCTAAATATATGACTGGTTTCAAGACTGTACATGCAATGGTTTCAGCAATGGTTGAAGCTTTAGGTATCACTGTACCAGTAGCTTTACACTTAGACCATGGTTCATGGGAAGGCGCTCATGCTGCATTAGAAGCTGGCTTCTCTTCAATCATGTTTGATGGTTCTCATTATGACATCGACGAAAACATCGCTAAGACTAAAGAAATGGTTGAATTATGTCATTCTAAAGGTGTTTCATTAGAAGCAGAAGTTGGTGGCATCGGTGGTGAAGAAGACGGTGTTATTTCAACTGGTGAATGTGCAGATCCAAAAGAATGTGCTGAAGTTGCTTCTTTAGGTGTAGACTTCTTAGCATGTGGTATCGGTAATATCCATGGTAAATATCCTGCAAACTGGGCTGGCTTACAGTTCGATGTATTAGCTAACATTAAGGAAGCTATTGGACCTAAGATGCCTATGGTATTACATGGTGGTTCTGGTATCCCTGATGAACAGGTTAAGAAAGCTATCTCTTTAGGTGTATCTAAAGTTAATGTAAATACTGAATTACAGTTAGTATTCGCAGCTGCTACTAGAAAGTACATCGAAGAAGGTAAAGATCAGCAGGGTAAAGGTTACGATCCTCGTAAATTACTTAACCCTGGTTTCGAAGCTATCAGAGCTGGTGTTAAAGACAGACTTGAATGCTTCGGTTCAATCGGTAAGGCTTAATAATAGTTTATCTAAGGAGAAGGTCTCATTGAGGCCTTTTCTTTTTTATCCATTTTTCTTGCAATACTATAAACCCTACGGTATACTAGGGATATAAGTTAGGAGGGGTTTTATGAAAGTATCAACAAAAGGCCGTTACGCTTTAAGAGTCATGGTCGATCTCGCTGAGCATGATCCTACTCAATTTATTCCTTTAAAAGATATTGCCCAAAGACAGGATATAAGTGAAAAATATCTAGAAGTTATTATTAAATCATTATCAAAGGCACACTTTGTAGAAGGGTTGCGTGGCAAGGGTGGAGGCTATCGTCTGACAAGAGAAGCATCTACATATACGGTTGCTTCGATCTTAGAAGTGACAGAAGGCTCGCTTGTGCCAATTGCCTGTATGGAAGATGATCCTAATCAGTGTGAACGTCATTTGACATGCAAAACATTACCAATGTGGCAAGGGCTCTATAAAGTCACAAAGGACTATTTAGATGGTATTACATTGGATGAATTAACAGGTTCGGGCATGCAAGGTGATAATTACGTTATTTAACGTAATTTCACCTTTTTTCTATTTGAGAAAATTTTAAAATATCATCAACCCATCATGTTTAAATAATACCTGGAGGAAAATGTATGAATAGACGATTGATCTTGATGACGACTTTGGGCAATATAGCTATTGGCCTAGGTATTGCTTTATTGAATTTAACTGGTTTTGGTATTGATCCTTTTACATCGATGACGAAGGGTGTTTCTCATCTTCTTGGTATAAGTCTTGGTGTCTTTCAGATGTCCTTGAATATTGTTATGTATGTGCCGGTTCTTTATTTAAATCGTAAGGCTTTTGGGATTGGGGCATTGATTAATCTTTTCTTGCTAGGCTTTATTGTTGAGTATTTTGGTAAGTTCTTTGCCTTATTTAATATTACCGAAGTATCACTTTCTTCATTATTAGCTATTCGTATTGTAGTTCTGGTCATTGCAATACTTGTGCTCTGTTTTGGCTGTGCGCTCTATATGGATTGTAATCTAGGTATAGCTCCCTATGATGCCATTGCACCACTTATTGAAGCAAAGACTGGTTTTCCTTTCAAATATGCCCGTATTGGAACAGATGTCATCTGTGCAATCATAGGCTTAGTAACAGGGATGATTGGCCATATTACTACAGTGGGCATTGCTACGCTTTTTGTCGCTTTAGGAACAGGTCCGATTATAGACTGGTATCAAAGACATATCACATACCGCCTGATAGGTCGCTAAAAACCGCGATAAAAAGAAGTGTTTCTTTTGTGATAGGGCTTAAAAAAGACTACAATAGAACTAGGAGGTAGACTTATGGCAACAATCTACGATTATACAGTATTAGATGGTAATAATAATGAAGTACACTTAGCAGATTATAAAGGAAAGGTTCTCTTAGTCGTCAATACGGCAACACAATGCGGTTTTACACCACAATATCCAGGCTTACAGAAGCTCTATGATGCATTTCATGATCAAGGCTTTGATATCCTAGATTTCCCATGCAACCAGTTTGGTGAACAGGCTCCAGGAGACTATGATGATATTCATTCATTCTGTACAGGACGTTTTGGTATCACTTTCCCACAGTTTGCAAAGATTGATGTAAATGGTGAAAATGAAGCACCAATCTATACATATCTCAAGACGCAAAAAGGCTTTGCTGGATTTATAGGTGAAAAGAAAGCTTTCATGGAAGAGTTTGTTGGGAAAGCACATCCTGACTTTAAGGAAACAAGTGATATTAAATGGAATTTCACTAAGTTCTTAATCAACAAAGATGGTGAAGTTGTAGCTCGCTTTGAATCAACAACTGATCCAGAAGAACTTAAAGAAGCTATTCAAGCATTATTATAGAAGGCATATGCCTTCTTTTTTTTTATATTTATAATAAAAATACAACAACTATTTAAGTAAAATAAGAAAATACAAAAATATTTATCAAATCTATTGCATAATAAAAAGAGTAGGCATATAATAACACCATAAACCTAGTAGAGAAAAGGGTAAATATACGGAGGATATCAATTATGGCAAAAATTTATACAAGTGCAGATCAGTTAGTAGGTCATACACCACTATTAGAATTAACACATTTAGAGGCAAAATATAACTTAAAGGCTAAAGTGCTTGCTAAGCTAGAATACTTCAATCCCGCTGGAAGCGTTAAAGACAGAATTGCTAAGCAGATGCTTGATGATGCTGAAGCAGCAGGCAAGTTAGACAAAGATACAGTCATTATCGAACCAACTTCAGGTAACACTGGTATTGGTTTATCAGCTATTGCAGCCGCTAGAGGATACAAGATTGTCATCGTAATGCCTGAAACAATGTCAGTAGAAAGAAGACAGTTAATGAAGGCTTATGGTGCAGAACTAGTCTTAACACCAGGTGCTGAAGGTATGACAGGAGCAATCAAGAAAGCTAATGAATTAGCTGAAAGTTATGAAAAAGCATTTGTTCCAGGTCAGTTCGTCAATCCATCAAATCCAAAAGCACATTATCTAACAACAGGTCCTGAAATCTGGGAAGATACTGATGGTAATGTTGATTACTTTATTTCAGGTGTTGGTACTGGTGGTACATTATCTGGTACTGGTAAATACTTAAAGGAACACAAGGCTGATGTAAAGGTTGTAGCTGTAGAACCAGCAACTTCTCCAGTTCTTTCAGAAGGACATGGTGGACCTCATAAGATTCAGGGTATTGGTGCAGGATTCGTTCCTGATACATTGGATACATCTGTTTATGATGAAGTTGTTACTGTGACAAATGAAGATGCTTTCAGAGTAGGCAAGGAAATTGGTCATAATGAAGGCGTGCTTGTAGGTATTTCTTCAGGTGCTGCAATTGCTGCGGCAATCGAAGTGGCTAAACGTCCAGAAGCTGAAGGCAAGACTATTGTTGCGTTATTACCTGATACTGGTGACCGTTACCTTTCAACAGCATTATTCCAGGATTAATCTAAAGAAAAAATCTGCGTTTAACGCAGATTTTTTAGTCTTCAATCTTAAAATTCAAGCAGAGTCTTACTTCTGTATAAGGTCTTACATACTGATCGGCAATCGCATTATGATCGGGATTGACGGCATAAGCTTTTAAATCTTCTTCTGTTTCAAAGACATTTTCTAACATTGCATCAGCATTGCTGCCATCGGTAGGATCAATCTGAACATGAATATAAGTCATGCCTGGAATCTTGCCATCAAGTGACTCTAAGCCTTCCTTAATGCCTTTTCTAATTTCATCATTTTTGAATTCTTCTTTTAAAGACCAAAGTATTACATGTTTATATGCCATAAATTTTCACCTCACTACTATCTTATAGAAAAAATGAAAATTCACAAGTATAATAGAAAGAAAAGAGGTATGAAAATGGATATAAAAGAGGAAACTTATCAATTCTTAAGTGATTTAGGTATTCAGTATGAACAAGCTGAACATGTTTCTATTGCTACGATGGAAGCATTGGATGAAGTCGCAACAATACTTGGTTGTCCTATTGCCAAGAATCTTCTGCTCACTAATCGCCAAAAAACAAAATTCTATCTTCTCTTAATGCCTGGGGATAAGAAATTCAAGACTAAGGAATTATCAAAACAAATCAATTCAGCAAGATTGTCCTTTTCGGATGATGAAACAATGTTTGATTTGTTGAAAATACGTCCTGGCTCATTATCTCCGCTAGGATTAATGCATGATCATGAAAATCAAGTACAATTATTAATTGATGAAGATATTATGGACTGGGATAATATTGGCATGCATCCTTGTGTTAATACAGCAACATTAAAGATTGCCAAGAATGATTTCTTTAAGACAATTCTTGAAGCAATGCATCATACGTATAAGATTGTCCATCTTATTGGTGAAGACTCTATCAGTTGATAGAGTTTTTTGTATACAATAGTCTACATAACAATGAACTTTATTATATAGTTTGAGAGTTTAATAAGTGTTTTTTTCAAATTAATGAGAAATAATTAACGAATGAAGAATTTGTGCTATACTTTTGATAGGGTAGTAAAGAGGAAAAATAATGTTTGATCGAAAAATCAGGATATTTATGGCTGTTGTTGAAGAGGGAAGTTTCTTGGCGGCTGGAAAAAGCTTTATATGTCACAATCAGCAGTATCGCAACAGCTTGCACGGTTAGAAGAAGAATTAGGCATTTCGCTTTTCAATCGTGAAAGCTATCGTCCACAATTGACAAAGGAAGGGCGATTTTATCACCGGGAGGTAACGCGCCTGCATAATGATTATAAAGAAGTACTTGCTTATATGAATCAGCGAATGAAAGATCATATCACAATTGGCTTTAATTGCATGTTTGATCAGGAAGTTTTTACGACAATTATTCAATCATTTCAAGGAAGCTCTGATGAACGCGTGGAGTTCAAGTATTATGATTTAGGAAAATACAAAGAGGTCTTTGCAGGCGATATGGTTGATGCTATTATTAGAATTGGTGCAGCTTTTCAACATGATGAAAAGATCATTTATCGCAAGGTATGTGATTTGGAGTTCTGTGCTGGGGTTAGCTTAAATCATCCTTTGGCTAATAGGGATTCCATTGATGCCCATGAGCTTGAAAATGAACCAATCGTTTCAATAGGTCCTGAAGCAAGGGAAGAATTGTATCGTGAGTTTATTTCATCATTCTATCGGGATGGTGCCTCCTAAAATTGTCAAGAAGGTAAGTACCTTGATGGATTTAAAGGTCAGTGTTGCTCTTGGTGAAGGTATTGGCTATCTCACAAGTGAAATCTGCACTTCATCCGATGCCTTGCTTCTCATTCACCTCAAAAACACTCATCATCATGCAAAACTTGGCATAGCTTACAATGATCATTTTATTGCATTCTATCAACAACATAAGCCTAGCTTATAGAATATTGTCACGCTTTTATCACTGTTTTTATTCTCGAAACATGTTAGGCTAATACAAGAAGGTATGAGTTTGTTTCTTCTCCATCATAAAGAGTTCTCATACTTTCTTATGTCAGTGAATACAAATTTTCCCACGTCTTAAAGCTAGTGTTAGAACGCTAGCTTTAAACGTATAAAAAGGTTCTATCGTTTTTGATAGAACCTTTCTTTTTAGGCTTCTGGATTTTCTTTAACCCATGCTTCAAGATCATTGATAGCTTGTCTCATGCGTTTAAGTGTTTCTTCTTTTCCAAGAATATGGGCAATTTCAACTGAACCACCAGGAGTCATTGCCTTATTGGAAAGCGCAACACGAATTGGCCACATAATACGACCGTTCTTCAATTCATGTTCTTTTGCGATATCCATCTGCATATGCATCATACCATCATCATCGCTATAATCTTCCCATGCTTCCATTGCAGGTAAAGAAAGCTTTAATGCTTCTAATGAATTATATGGGTTTGTCTTCATTTTCTTATGCTTATATAATGCGGCATCAAATGGCAAGCATTCATTGATGAAATCTACAAATCCCTTTACTTCATCAAGATTAATACGTGTTAAACGAGGCTGAAGGACCATTGAAATTTCCTTTTCATCAACTTCACGTGTTAAGGCATCTTTATATAATGGTGAAACAAGATCATGGAATTCATCCAAAGTCATATTTCTTAAATATGTTTCATTGACCCATGTAAGCTTATCCTTATCAAAGATAGCAGGTGCTTTAGAAATACGATCAACAGTGAATTGTTTGATCAAATCATCAAGAGAAAGAATCTCTTCATCAGCAGGTGCCCAGCCAAGTAATGCAATATAGTTTAAGATAGCCTGAGGTAAATAGCCTTCAGCTTTTAAATCCTGGAAGCTTGCATCGCCATTACGCTTAGAAAGCTTGTTGTGTTCATCTTTCATAACTGGTGGAAGGTGAATATATCTAGGTGGATTCCAGTTAAAAGCTTTATAGAGGAGGTTGTATTTAGGGGTAGAAGATAAATATTCGTTACCTCTTACGACATCCGTTATACCCATCAAGTGATCATCTACGACATTCGCAAAGTTATATGTTGGAAAGCCATCACTCTTTAAAAGAACAGCGTCATCCAAAGTGTCAACAGGAGCTTCAATATGACCATAGATTTCATCATCAAAGCTTGCTACGCCTTCTTCAGGAATTGTCTGTCTGATGACATATTTTTCACCAGCATCTAATTTTGCCTGTACTTCTTGACTTGAAAGATAACGGCATGGATCACGCATTTCAAAGCCTTCAGTTTCTTTTTCATCCTTGTTGCAGAAACAATAATGAGCTGCGCCAACCTGAATTAATTTGTTGGCATAATCCTTATAAATACCAAGTCTTTCTGACTGGATGTAGGGACCAACATCACCTGGCTTATCAGGACCTTCATCCCAGTTTAATCCTGTTTCCTTTAGTGTATTGAAGATAACATCTGTTGCACCTTTAACTTCACGGTTCTGGTCAGTATCTTCAATTCTCAAGATAAAATCGCCACCCTGATGCTTCGCAATTAAATAACAATACAAGGCTGTACGTAAGTTACCAATATGCATATAGCCAGTTGGGCTAGGGGCAAATCTCGTACGAATTTTACTCATTTACTCTTTACATCTCCTCAATATAGTGTATAATAAACCATGTCATTGGGGTATAGCCAAGCGGTAAGGCAGCAGACTCTGAATCTGCCATTCGTAGGTTCGAATCCTACTACCCCAGCCATTTTTTTTACAATAAAATTGACATTTTAAAAAGAAAGCTAGGCTTTCCTTTTTTTATACCCTGATAGGTTTATTTTTCATTGGTAGTCGGTAGGGGGTTCGAACCCCTGTAATGCTTGGATGAGAACCAAGTGTGTTGACCACTTCACCAACCGACCATGTGCTTGTAGTATAGCACAATTTACAATGAAGTAAAAGAAAATCTCAATATTTTCATAACAGTCATAGGTTGAAGGTTGCTTGTATATTCAGGCAACTTTTTTATTTAATTTAATGGAAGGATAAGATTTTGTAAAAGAGGCTGATAATGTTGTGATGGGTACATAGTGGTTGTAATATATTATTAGGTGGTGAATAGCATGATGAAGAAGCTTGATGGCATGACAATTGAGGAAGGGGCTTTACCTGAAGGCGTATATCTTTTAAATGATGAAGAGTTTCCTCAATATATGGCAACAACATGTAAGCACTGGCTAATCGAACATGTTCATAGTGGCTTTCTTTTGAATAAAGAAGGTATGAAACTACGTTACTATTATGGCTTACAGGATCATCTTGCTAAGTCGATGGTGATCATGCATGGCTTTTGTGGCTTTTTTGGGAAATATCATGAAATTGCTATGTATTTCTATCAAGCAGGCTATAATGTCTTCTTTCTTGAACAAAGAGGTCATGGTGAATCGGAAAGAGAAATCATCAATAATGAACTCGTTTATATTAAGAGCTTTGATGATTATGTTATGGATTTAAAGACGTTTATGGACGAGGTTGTTATACCATTAGGACAAACAGAGTCATGCGATATCTTTGCCCATTCCATGGGTGGAGCTGTAACAACGCTCTTTCTTGAACACTATCCACATTATTACCATAAAGCTATCCTCAGTGCGCCAATGATCAAAATGAAGACAGGTTTACCACGCATTGCCATATTGTCCATTGAAGCTTACGCCAAGCTATTACATAAAGAAAAGGAAAAGGCTGTTGCCCAATCCGGCTTTAGCTTTATTCCTGCCTTTGATCAAAGCAGCTGTATGTCCGAAGTGCGTTATTATTATCAATATAAACAAAGACAGAAGCATGAAAGCTATCGTACTAATGCTTCAACCTATGGCTGGGCGATGGCAGCTCTATCTGCCAGCAAAGAAATAATCAAGAATGCATCAGCAATCGCAATACCGGTCTTACTGTTTCAAGCGGGCAAGGATACCATGGTTAAAAACTATGCCCAGGATATGCTTGCATACAAAAATAAACATATCCAGCTTGTTCGCTTTGATGAATCACGTCATGAGATTTTTAATGCGACAGATGATATACGATTAAAATACTATAATTGGATTTTTAAGTTTTTGAAGGAGTGATTGTAATGAAAATTGAAGTTTGGGCTCATCGTGGAGCAAGTGGCTATGCCCCAGAGAATACTTTACCGGCATTTTTGAAAGCTTATGAATGTGGTGCGGATGGCGTAGAGCTTGATGTCCAGATGACAAAAGATGGTCAGCTCGTGGTTATTCATGATGAACTCATCGATCGAACGAGTGATGGCAAGGGTTTGGTATGTGATTATACATTTGGGCAGTTACGCCAGTTCAATTTTAATCAGCAGTTTCCTGAATATGGCAAAGTTCTTATTCCAATATTGGAAGAAGTGCTTCTGTTGATGAAAGAAAAAGGCATGTATATGAATATTGAACTCAAGACAAGTATAGTCTTTTATGAAGGCATTGAAGAAAAGGTTCTTCAGCTTGTAAAAGACTTAAAAATGGAAGATCAGGTTATCTATTCTTCTTTCAATCATTATTCGATTGTAAGAATCAAGGAATTAAATCCTGATGCGAAATGTGGATTGCTTTATGATGACATCCCTGTCAATATGTGTGGCTATGCTTTAAAGCTAGGCGTTGAAGCCTTGCATCCATTGGTTTATACAGTGCGTTATCCACATTTTATGAAAGAGGCTCAAAAAGCACACTTGGATATTAATGTCTGGACGGTTAATGAACCAAGAGATATTCAATTAAGCATCAATGCGCATGTTCATGCCATCATAACTAATTATCCCGATCGTGTAAAAACAATGATGAAAAATTAACCGCAAATTTACGTAAACTTATGTTCCTCTTGAAGTCAACATAAGTGCTCCTCACTATACTGATAATAAGCATTTTTATGGGAGGATACTATGAAACTCACGGCATTAGAAAAGAAGTGGGTCCTTTATGATGTGGCGAATTCTGCGTTCACTTTAATGGTCTCCACTCTCATACCAATTTATTTTCATTCCTTAGCCAAAGAAGCAGGTATTAAAAGTTCCACATATCTTGCAACATGGGGCTATGCTATCTCACTTTCAACATTACTGGTTGTTTTAATTGGACCAATCATGGGAGCCTATTCAGACAAACAAGGACATAAGAAGAAAGTCCTGACAACACTTGTTGTTGGTGGTTCATTTCTTGCCATGCTTCTTGGCCTAACAAAGCAATGGATGGTCTTCTTGGGGATCTTTATGGTTGCGAAGGTGTTCTATCAGCTTAGTCTTATCATTTATGATTCTACACTAGGCGATGTGACGACGGATGAGCGCATTGATGATGTTTCATCACAGGGCTATGCCTGGGGCTATATTGGCAGCTGTATTCCATTTATTATCGATTTAGTGATTGTTTTAAATGCTGAAAAGCTTGGCTTAAGTATGTCAATGGCAATGTTGATTGCATTTGTGATTGTCGGTGTATGGTGGCTTGTCATGTCATTGCCACTTCTTAATGCATACAAACAAGTCCATTTCATTGATCATAATGAACATGAGCATCTCTTAAGTCAGCTAGGTCATACTTTAAAAGGAATTGGTAAAAATAAGAAAGTGCTCTTCTTTATTATTGCTTTCTTCTTCTATATTGATGGTGTCTATACAATTATTGATATGTCAACAGCTTATGGCAGTGCGCTTTGTCTTGATAGTACTGGTCTATTATTGGCATTATTGGTAACACAGTTTGTGGCTTTTCCAGCTGCTATCATCTTTGGCAAGCTTTCGACAAAAAAGAGTGCTACAAAACTCATTACGATTTGTATCATCGCTTATTTTGGCATTGCGATGTTTGCCGTCTTCATGAGCACTCAGCTTCATTTCTGGATTTTAGCAGTATGTGTGGGTATGTTCCAAGGTGGTATCCAGGCTTTATCAAGATCATACTTCACCAAAATCATTCCTCAGGAACGCTCAGGCGAATATTTCAGTTTCTTAGATATTTGTGGTAAGGGTGCCTCTATTTTAGGGACGTTGTTGATGAGCTTGATTACCCAGGTGACAGGAAACCAGCGTTTAGGTGTTGGAGCTATTGCTTGTTTCTTTATTATTGGCCTTTTGTTTTTTAGGATTTCTGCTCAAACACCACAAAGTATTGAATAGTACCTTTGGTACTATTTTTTTCGTTATACAACTGAAAAAAAGAAAATGACTTTAGGAAAATTATCAAAGTGATGATATGCTTTGATTTTTGGTGGGAGTCATGTTTATAATAGGGTGAGCTATGGATAAAATTATTTATAGTGATTTTTCGTGTGAAATAAGTATAATGTGTTTTGGTTTAAACATTTGAAATAGATTAAGTCAAAGGAGACAATAATGTCACAAGAAGTAATTGCCATTGAAGGTGGACATAAATTAAAAGGTACTGTACGTATAAGTGGGGCAAAGAATGCAACTGTTGCCTTAATTCCTGCCATTGTATTAGCTGAAAAGCCTGTAGAAATTATGGGTGTTCCAGAAATTTCTGATGTTGATGCATTGATGGTATTGTTGAAGGAATTGAATTGTGAAGTAGAACTAGAAGAAGATACTTTAAAGGTTAATCCTGAAACCATGATCAATACGCCTTTAGTTAGTGATGCGGTTGATAAATTAAGAGCATCTTATTATTTTATGGGTGCTTTACTTGGAAAATATGGGGATGTAACGATAAAAATGCCAGGGGGATGTTATTTAGGCCCTCGTCCTATTGATTTACATTTAAAGGGCTTTGAAGCTCTTGGAGCAACGATTACCTATGATGAAAATATGGGTTCATACCATTTACATGCCGATCATTTGAAGGGCAACCGTATTTATCTTGATTTTGCATCTGTTGGGGCAACAATCAATATTATGCTTGCTGCAGTTAGAGCTGATGGCAAGACAACAATTGAAAATGCAGCCAAAGAACCTGAAATCATCGATGTTGCCAACTTACTGACAAAGATGGGCGCTAAGATCAGAGGGGTTGGTACGGATACAATCGTCATTGAAGGTGTTGACTACATGGGTGGTGCAGTCCATGAAATCATTCCTGACCGTATTGAAGCAGGAACATTCCTGATTATTGCAGCAGCAATGGGAAATATGGTCTTAATCCAGAATGTTATTCCACAGCATCTTGATGCCTTGCTTTCAAAGCTCAGAGAAATGGGCGTAGTCTTTGAAATTATTGGCGATACGATTCTTGTCTATGGCAATATCGAACACTTAAAGCCAATTGAAATCAAGACACAGATCTATCCAGGCTTCGCTACTGACTTACAACAGCCGCTTACAGCTTTCTTAACACAGGCTGAAGGACAGAGTAAAGTGACGGATACAATCTATACAGCACGCTTTAAGCATTGTGCTGAATTAAATAAAATGGGTGCGAATATTGAAGTAGGCGATGCATGCTGTTATGTCAATGGCAAAACAGACTTACACGGTACACGTGTCAATGCCACTGACTTAAGATGTGGGGCTGCTTTAGTTGTTGCCGGCTTGATGGCTGATGGTGTAACTGAGATTGGTAATGTCTATCATATTGACCGTGGCTATGACAATATTGATCGTAAATTAATCGCTCTAGGCGCGCAAATTTCACGTTATGAAGTTGATGATTAATTTCTAAAAAAACTATTGTTTTATTGAATTGGAAATGCTATTATGTTGTAGCAACTTATTAACTTACTTTAAGATAGGCAATATCTTAAGGCGGAAGGAGACAAGAAAATGAAAAAAGGTATTCATCCAAACTACAAGAAAGTTAAAGTTATCTGCACATCATGTGGTGCTGAATTCGAATCTGGTTCAGTATTAGATGAAATTCGTGTTGATACTTGTTCAAACTGCCATCCATTCTACACTGGTAAGCAGAGATTCGCTAGTGCTGATGGTAGAGTAGAAAAATTCAATAAGAAATACGGTCTTAAGTAAGACCCTGAGAAGGCATGAGCCTTCTCTTTTTATTTGTCTATGAAAAAAGGAACCATCCGGTTCCTTTTATTATAATCTATTATACATTTCTACAATAATATCAGCTGTCTCATCTAAACCAAAATCACTGTTGATTGTGAGGTCAAAGTTCTTGAGATTGCCCCATTTATTTGTTGTGTAGTAATTATAGTAGTTTGCACGCTTTTTATCCATAGTTTTTACTTTCTTGCGTACATCACCCTCATCTTCCTTATACATCTCTTCAACACGCTTACAACGTGAATCAAATGGTGCGTGGATGAAGACTTTTAGGACCTGATCATAATCTTCTAGAATATAATCAGCACATCCATTGACAATGATACAGCTTTCCTGGTTAGCTATATGGCGGATAACCTTGCTTTGTGTCGCAAAGACCTGATCATTAAGAGGCATCTGGAAACTGCCACCAGCCATTGAATAAAGGAAGCCAGAACTTCTCTCTTCGCTTGCTTTACGAATGGTATCAATATCAAAACCAAGCTCTTTTGCAGCTAAATCAATAATCTGGTTATCATAATAAACAAGACCCAACTTTTCAGCTACTTTTTGGGCAATTAAACGCCCACCACTACCATATTCTCTCGCAATTGTGATTATTTTACTCATAGAAAAGCCCTCCTTGTAATCTTATTTTAACACAAAGCATTTCGAATGGTATTGATTTTCGCAATTGTCTCAAAACTTAATTATGATATAATCAAACCGGTGATAAATATGAAATATTATGTACTTGCAAGTGGCTCTAAAGGCAATGCCACTTTTATCGAAGAAAATGGCACAGGCATATTAATTGACTGTGGTATTACAAAAAAACAACTCAATTTTAAACTCAGTGAATTAGGCTTAAGTGAAGATGACATAGATTATGTCTTCTTAACCCATGATCACTATGATCATTCCAAGAACATCCATACCTTTACCAAAGATAAGATCTATACCGCTAAGGGCAACCTGGATGATGTTGATAACCAGCATGAACTGATTCCCTATCAGGAATATACATTTGGCTCCCTTCAAGTCTTTGTCCTACGTATCTCTCATGATGCGACAAACCCAATCGCTTTTATCTTCAAGGGCGAAGAAAGCCTTCTCTATATGACTGATACAGGCTATGTCAGTCAACGTAATCGTGACCTGATTCATGACTTAAACTATTATATTATCGAAAGCAATCATGATATTGGCATGTTGATGAATACAAAAAGACCACTTGTCTTAAAGAATCGTATTTTGGGTGATACAGGGCATCTCAACAATGAGTATTCAGCCCGTGTGATGGCAGAAGTCATTGGTCCCCATACAAAAGAAATCACTTTAGCCCATCTTTCACAAGAAGCCAATACACCAGAACTTGCTTTGGATACTTATTATATGGTCTTTGATGAATTACAGATTGATTTTGATCAGAAGATGATTCGTTGTGCTGATCAGGTTCATGTGTTAGCAGGAGGTATGCATGAAGATTAGAGTAATTGCAGTAGGCAAGCTGAAGGAGAAATATCTCAAAGAAGGTATTGCGGAATACAGCAAGAGATTACAGGGGTATTGTGATTTTGAAATCGTTGAAGTAAGTGATGAACGTATTCCTCGTCGCCCAACATTGGCTGAAGAAGCATTGATTAAGGCGAAAGAGGGAAGAAGAATCTTAGATCATGTGAAAGAAAGAGATTATATGATTCTCTTAGACGTATCTTCTAAACAAATGGACTCTCTCCATTTTGCCTGCGAACTGCACGATATTATGCTTTCAGGCTATAGTACGATTGATTTTGTGATTGGTGGTTCGCTAGGACATGGTGATGATGTGCTAGAACGCGCAAATTTGAAACTCTCCATCTCAAAGATGACCATGCCCCACCAGCTTTTCCGTCTTGTTCTTATTGAACAAATTTATCGTGCTTTTAAGATCAACAACAATGAAACTTATCACAAATAAAAAGCTATCCTTGAGTGATATGACCCCTGTCAAGTAGACAGAGAAAATATCCAAAACAACTACCAAGCAAGGTCAATTAGATTTGGCCTTGTTTTTTTATTGTTGTGCTTGCGCCTGGTGTTTTGCTTTGCTCTTCTCAATCCCTTCCCAGAATCGTTCTATT
>NZ_JNKU01000023.1 GCF_000702165.1 Sharpea azabuensis DSM 18934 | reverse complement strand
CCTTCAAATATCCCATAATTCCAGATACAGAATACTTTGGCGGAATTTCAATCAGCATATGAATATGATCAACGCATACTTCCGCTTCAAGAATGTTGATTCCCTTCCATTCGCATAGCTGTCTCAGTATTTGTCCAATTTCAATTCTTCGAGCATCATAAAATGATTTTCTTCTATATTTTGGTGCAAAAACCACATGATATTTACAATTCCACTTAGTGTGTGATAGACTGTGTAAGTCATCGTTATATGACATATAAATGCCCTCCTTCTATTTTGTATTGCAGTTGGAAGCCGCAGTACAATTATAGTACGAGGGCACTTTCTTTATCACTCCGCTAAAGCTTGAATGGACCCCCAGACAATCTGGGGGTTTTTATGTTTACACAAAAAGAGAAGAAGCCTAGCTTCTTCCCTATTTCACTTCATAATCATAAGGCATCACAAGTGCAAGTACGATATAGAGGATAAGGCCTGAACCCCATCCAAGAATCAATAGCACTGCTATAACTCTTACTAGAGTAGGATCGATATCAAAATATTCTGCAATCCCACCACATACACCACTGATTTTCTTATCAGTCGATGATTTATATAATTTTTTAGCCATGACTTTCCCCCTTACGGGTATCTTACCATGTCATGCTTATTTTTCAAGAGCTTTCATGGCAAGGGCAATAGAGCCACATAATCCAGCATTATCACCTAATGCAGGCCACTGAATATAATTAGGATCCTTTAATGCATCATGTTTAATATAGTCATTTAAGAACTGATTCATATATTTAGAAATCATTGGGAATAAATGACTCTGATGCATAACGCCACCACCTAAAATAATCTTCTGTGGTGAAAGAATCAAGACAACTGATGCAAGAGCCTGACCAATATAATAAGCTTCTAAATCCCAAGCTGGATGATCAACTGGTAATTCTTTAGCTGACTTACCCCAACGATCTTCAATAGCTGGACCTGCACACATACCTTCTAAGCAGTTACCATGATATGGGCATCTTCCTTTATATGGGTCATCTTCTCTAATAATAAGTGGGACATGTCCTGCTTCAGGATGTACTAAGCCATGGACAAGATTACCTTCAACATAGACACCAGCACCGACACCAGTACCAATTGTGTAATAGACAACATTCTTTAAGCCTTTACCAGCACCAAATGTTACTTCACCCAAACATGCACCATTAACATCAGTATCGAATGCGATTGGTGTATTAGGGAAAGCTTTCTTAAGATCACCTAATGCATCGTAGTTAGCCCAATATGGTTTTGGTGTTGTTGTAACATAGCCATATGTTGGACTATCTGGATCTGGGTCGATTGGGCCAAAACAGCTAAAGCCAATAGCTTCTACATCTTTATCTTTGAAATATTCAACACATCTTGCCATTGTTTCCTCTGGTGTAGTTGTTGGGAAACTTGCACGATCAAATACTTCACCTTTTTCATTACCAATACCGACAACGAACTTTGTTCCGCCGCCTTCAATTGCACCTAATTTCATAAATCCATTTCCTCCAAAATTAACTTAAATCCATTTTAGTGGAATGAACGTTGTTTGTAAATGCTTTCATGAAACTTCCCAAATAAAGTCAAAGGGTACCACCTTGTGATACCCCTAAAAATACTGATTATCCAAGCACTTTTTCATAAACACGTAAAACATTCTTATAGAATATTTTTTCAACTTCTTTTTCTGTCAATCCTGCTTTTCTAAGTGCGCTCTCTAGTTTCTTCATTTCCCTTGCATGTTTTAATTCTAGCTTGCAGTCAATACCATCAAAATCCGTTCCTAGACCGATGCAATCAATACCTGCTAAGTCCTTGATGTAGATGCGCGGCTATTAAGAAATGGGGCGTAGAAGTTAATGCCCATCACACCACCACGCTCTGCTAGCTTGACAATCATATCATCACTCATATTACGGCTGTTGTTGGTGATGGTTCTTGCATTGGAGTGTGAAGCGACAAATGGCTTTGTCGTCATCTCCAAGACGTCATAGAAGCATTCATCGGACATATGGGAGACATCAATGATCATGCCAATTCTTTCCATTTCCTGAACATAGGCACGACCAAACTCACTGAGTCCTTTGTGAGTTGTATGGGGGCTTGTCAGATTGTTTTCAAGATTATGGCTTAACGCAATCATTCTTACGCCAAGACGGTAATAATTACGCAAGATTGCCAAATCTTCATGAATGACATCCCCTTCTTCAAGTGTCAGCATGCCACTCATTTTCCCATTACGGAAATTCTCCACAATATCCGCTTTATTTCTTGCCGGTGCAATAAGATCACTATTGGCTTCTATTTCATTATAAAAGAGATCAATACAATCCATCACATGATCTAAAGCATCATATTGTGATTGTAAATTCGTATAGATACCAAAGTTCTGGCATAAATAATCAGACTTACCCATCTTCTCTAAGTCAATCATGAGATCATTCTGTCTTAAACGCTTATCCCTATGCTTATTTAATTCATAAAGCGTATCACAATGCATATCTATAACCTTCATAACTACACCTCAAAATAAATATCCGTATCTTGATACTGATCAGTTAAAGGCTGTACTTCTTTAAGCCATGCGATTGCCTTTTTTAATTCCTCTTCATCTTCTTCAACAATACCATATGTTGCCACCTGGACAAGATCATAAATAGACTGCCATAAATCATCAAGTTTACCTGTCTTTTCATCACTCATCTCACTATCAACATAGATATCTAATTCATGTCCCGTTCTCATAGCTTCTTCTTTACTCATCGAGATCACCCTCCTTGATCCACCCATAATGTATACAAGCTTTAAGAATACCATCATCCTCTAAATCACTTGTCACATAATCAGCTATCTTTTTCGTTAGTATATCACCATTTCCCATGCAAATAGAAATTTTTGCATTTTTAAACATCTTTAAATCATTCTGACTATCGCCAAAAGCAATATAGCCATCGGTATGAAATAACCTGCAAAAGACTTCATTACCACTCGCTTTAGAAACAGATGCTATTGAAGCATCGGCATATGTCGAAAGGCCTGGCGCAACCTCTAAGCCTGCAATTTGGCGATAAGGGGCATAATCCCAGCCCTTAGGACCATATAGACAAATGGCATAAACATCTTCCTTTTCATCATACTCTCTCACTTCTGGGATGATATTGCCAAAATAGCGTTGTGTTTCATAAACATATTCATCAGGCTCTTTATTGATCAGACGTTTGTCCATCTTTAAGGTAACACATAAATTGAGTTTATTAGCTAAATCAAGGACTTCATGGACTGTTTTTACCGGCATGACATGTTTCTCAATAACATTTCTTTTGCTATCAAGAACAAGCTGGCCATTATTAACAACATAACCATCAAAATCCGCAATATCTAAGATTTGTGTACGACACAAAGAATCATAACCACGTCCTGTCGAAACAATAATCTTATGCCCTTTTTCCTTCAATAGTCTAAGTGCTTGAATGGTACTTTTGGGAACACGATGTTCTCCTCCCGTTTCTCTTAGCGTACCATCAACATCAAAACAAAATAATTCCATATAACTCTTGTAAAAAAAGAGAATGATCCATTCTCTACTTTCTCCGCTTCCTATTCTTCTTTTTAAGACCTTCTTCTGGTCCTTTAAAATATTGTTGGCTGCCAAGATTGTAGGCTGTAAAGCCTAAACGTGCTAGTCTGCGACATGCTTCAAAGGCTGTGCCTTCTAAAATGGCATAAACGTAGTAAATTGCGT
The DNA here is from genome assembly GCF_000702165.1 of Sharpea azabuensis DSM 18934. GTDB lineage: Bacteria > Bacillota_I > Bacilli_A > Erysipelotrichales > Coprobacillaceae > Sharpea > Sharpea azabuensis. Next base: position 40,299 of record NZ_JNKU01000023.1, on the reverse strand, counting down.
TCTGATCAAGCAAGCTCTTGGCATCACTATTAATAACGCGTAAAGGCAAATTCTGTGAGTCAACAATATGCAATGTCTCAAAGTCACGATATTCATCCGCATTCAAAAGAATAATATCAGGATTATCAAGAAATTCCTGATAAGCTTCATTTATATCTTTACTTTCAACTTTTTTCGTTAACCCAAACATCAAATCACCTCAACGAACACATTCTAACATCAATCATGCATTTTGACTATTGCTTTTAAGAAAATATTATGTTAATATAAACAAGCAACGAACCTAGGGGCTTGGTTCAATGGTAGAGCATCGGTCTCCAAAACCGTTGATGCGGGTTCGATTCCTGCAGCCCCTGCCAGTTGATTTTGAAATGCTAAACTGAGTGCATTTGTTGGCTGACACGATGGATACTCACGAACCTTTCGAAAGAAAGCACAAAAAAGTGACGAGTTCCCGTGTGTAGTCCGCTCAGTCACCGCAATGGAAATCAGCTTGTAATCTACTATTAAATGCCATATACTGAAAAATATATGTGGTGTTTAATAATAAACTTGTCTGATCCCGTCAGGTGTATGTTCTGATGCGGAGTATAAGAGAAAAAGCTAGTATAGCTTTTTCTCTTTTTTGTTATTATACCTCTATCTCTTGCCTTTTGCAATTCCATATTCTATGTTTCCTGGCTTTTTTTCATTTTTAGCCTGGAAGCAGCGGGCTGACAGTCATCAGCCCTTGCCGATCTTCCCGACAGGCGACTCTGCAGGGTCAAGCGGCTCCCTCTCCTCTACAGAGAGGACCTTCTTGCCAATCGGATCGACTGTGATCATCTTGATCTTCTCATGGACATAGCGCTTCTTCTCGAGGATGTCCATGTCAGCGTACTTCTTGTTCAGGCATCCCAGGCTCTCCTGGTCCTCTGCGGCTTCCCTGCTCCTGGACTCCAGGACCTCCCTCAGCATAAGGTATTCCTTCTCCTGGACGTATCCCGAGGCGTACTTCTCGTCGAGCCTTCTCAGCCTGTCCCGTATCGCCTTCTGGCGGCCGGTAAGCATCGTCTGTATCCTGTCAAAGAAGGCGTCCCCGCCCTCGGGGAACCGGTAGCTCCTGAAGTACTTGTCCAGCTTGATCTGTGAGAAGTACTTGTTGCATTCCCTGCAGTGGTAATAGTAGTAGCGTCTGGGATAGTGCGATCCCCATGCCAGTCCGTTCGTCATGGGCGTTCCGCACTGGCACTTGACCAGCCCCGCAAAGATGTAGTTGTCGCTTTTCTGGCTGTGATGGTTGAGGTTGTCAAGGGCTTCCTGCTGCTCCTCGTCAGTGACGATCGGAGGGATGATGTCATCATATTCCACCCCCTTGAAGAGATAATGGCCAGAGTACTTCCTGTTCTTCAGCATGCATCTGACATTCTCCACCTGGAAATACCTTTCGCTCTGCAGCGTATTGAGGGCCAGAGTGATCTGCTCCAGGCTCATCCCGTGTCTTGCGAGCCTGAACATCTCCCTGACATACCGGGCTCTCTCCTCGTCTATCACCAGTTCCTTCTCCCTGGTGCGCCTGAAGCCATAGGCGATCTTGCCGCCTGCAACGTATCTCTTCTTGTTCTTGACAAGGTCGATCAGGACGGCATTCGTCCTTTCCGATACCTTTTCCCTCTCGAACTGGTATGAGAGCATCCTTACGTTCATCGAGAATCTTTCCGATGCCGTCTCGGTATGCACGTCATCGTTCATGCAGTAGAGCTCAACCTCGTTCTCGGCAAGGAGGTTGAGGATGTCCCTGAGGTCCCAGATAGAGCGTGTCAGGCGGCTCAGGTCCCAGATGGCCAGTGCATCTATGGTGCCTTCACGGATGTCCTTCAGCAGCCTCAGGAATGAAGGCCTGCCAGCAATGCTCTTGGCGCTGTACCCGTCATCGCAGTACCAGGATACCTGGTCCCTGTCACTGACAAGGTTCATGATGCTGAGATACTTCTCAAGGGTTGCCCGCTGCATTTCCAGCGAGCATCCATCGTCAGCCTGCCGGTCAGTCGAGACCCTTATGTAGCAGGCCATCCTCATGAGGATGCCTCTTTCTTCTTCCTCTTCACGCGGAAGTTAGGCTCGACCTTCTGCCCGAGCTTCTTGCGGTAGCGGGCTTCCAGCGCTTCATGGTGCCGCCTGCCCTGTTCCTTCCTTGTCGCCTTCTTCCTTCGCGCCTTCTCGATCTCGGCCATTTTCCGGGCACGTCTCTTGACCTTCTCGTCCTGGATCTCCTTCATCCTGATAGGCTTCTGTATCTCTGCGACCTGTGCCCTCAGGGCCTTGATCTGCTCGCATGCCCCATCAAAGTCGACGCCCTTCTCAAGACGGCAGATGATGAAGCTCGTAGGCATGTATTCCTGGATGAGCGTGATCGTGTCGCCCTCGAGGAGCTCCTCGACCCTGGCAATGCCAAAGTACCCCTGTCGTGACTTGCAGTGGTTCTTGACCTGGTACTCCACCAGCACGTAATCGCCCTCATGGATGTCATCCTTCAGGCATATGTAGTAATAGTCCTTCTGCGTTTCCTTGATAGGCTGCTTTACGCTTCTCCTGTGCTTGACTCTAGCTAGAAGCATGTTCTCACCACCTCTTCATGTCTCTAATATGTATATGATACCATTTTTGCTGTTTCTTGCATATCCCAAAGATGCCAGTCAGCTGCGGCTGCCAGGACCCTGGGAGGATTTCTTTCTTGGAAATCCGTCAAATTCAAGATTGCCATATTTCCCATTCACCCTTAGTCTCAGATAGGCATCATAGCTGCCTCCGCTCTTTCTTTCGAGTCCGTTCACCCTGATCCGGCCGCCGGAAAGAAGCTTCGCTGCGGCTGACGGGCTTATGGTGATGCTGTTTCCGTAATAGCGCTGTGTTCCGGAGAGCACGAAGTCACATGATGTCGTCTTGAAGTCCTCATGATAGTAGCTGTAGCTTCCGTCCTCCCTTTTCCGGTAGACGATCTTCCTGCCGCACTTAGGGCATGGCCCTATCGCACGGTCTTCATCAGCAGCAATCTTCGTGACATGTCCTGTTTTCTTTGCATTTGCCTTCATTGTCTCCAGGTCCCTCAGAAGCATGGGCGTAAAGCCGTCAAGGACCTCTTCAGGCGTCATTTCGAAGCGCCCCACCTTCTCCATGTCACCGAAAAGCTTTTCTGTCGTCTCAACGTCAGCAATCATGCAGCCGCTGATGATTCGGTGGCAGTAGTCGCCTACCGGCGTCATGCTGAGGATGCCCTTTCTTTCATCGATGAGTCGCCGGTCATCCCTGCCGGATGATATTTCAGCGATCGTGCTGGTCCTGGTGGCGCCTGTGCCTACGTTGTATTTATCCAGCTTGTCCCTGACCCACTTGATCGTAGGACGTGAAGGGCGCTTGTTTGCCCCCTCATAGACAAATGGGGATGCATGCAGGCCAAGCCCGGCAGAGGCTTCCTCCTTTTTCTCATCGCCGTCATAGACTGCCCTGAAGCCCTGGCTCTGAGGGATGCTGGCGGTTGCCGTAAACTCAGGGTATTCCTTCAGGTGGCCTTTCTGCTGGAGGTATTCATAGTCCTCGCAGAACATTGCCAGCGAGTTTCTCGCCAGCAGCTCATAGATCTCCGCTGCTCCAGGGCCGTACTTCTGAAGATCATCAAGGCTTTCAGGCACCCTGCTTCCCGGTCTGTTGGCGCCATGGCTGCCTCCCTGCCTTACATGTGTTTTTCTGGCCTCCGTATGCGTAAGCAGCGCCGGGTCTATGCCAGCTGCGGATGCGATCAGAGGGGCGTTTTCCCTCAGTTCGTTAAACTGCTCGGGCGAGATCATCTTGTCCTCTGTTCTTGGATAGGATACGTAATGGGCTTCGTAGAGCCTCTGGTAGGTTGCCTGCACCGTTCCTGGGTCTATTCCCTGGGAAGCAAGGATGGAGGAAATGCCCAGAAGATCCAGGAGCCTTGGGGGAGATGCATGCTTCACTGTCTCACTGTCGATGACGACCTCTGAGCATGAAAAGCCGTCAATCGGTACGTCATCCCTGCTGTCGTATCTCTCATCATTGTCCTCCCGGATGAAGGCATTGCCTTTCTCATCCTTATAGCGGACCTCAAAGAACGGCTTCTTCACATAGCTGCCGTACGCTTCCCACTGGTCACCCACGAGCTTCATGATGGCTCCTTTCAGGCGTCCGACACGCACCAGGATGTTCATGTTGTTCTGCCTTGCAAGGATCGTAGGTATGCGCGTGTCCTGCTGGGTCAGGTAGTCATATCTCTGCCTCGTCATGGCTTTCAGGTATTCCCCGTCGGATTCCATTGGCGGCAGCGTCCGGCGATTCCTGAACGCCTTCTGTATCTCCTTCGCGCTTTCATCGACAAAGTACATCCTCGAAACCCTGCCATGATAGCCTGCATGGCTGATGATCTCCCAGCCGATCATCTGGCCTTCTCCTGAAGGATCGTCATCAGTTGCAATGACTGCCTCGTCGGCATGCATCAGGTGTGCCCTTATGTTCTCAAAGATCTGCCTAGTCTTCGGGTTGAGCGCCTTCCTCCACAGAATGTCCTCTTTCTCCCATGGCAGGTTTTCAAGCTTCCAGTACTTGTACCTTCCAGCTAGCTCATCCCTCACCTGATGCTCTGGCGTCACCAGCTGGAAGAGATGGCCCTGTGAGGAAACGATCTCATATGCACTGCCCTCAAAGCTGCCTTTCATGCCTCCCAGGGCATTCGCAAAGTTCTCTGCCGCACTGGGCTTTTCCGTAATGATTGTAATCATTTCATCTGTTCCTTCTTTCTGAAAGCATGCCCGTCAGCACTGTCGGGCATGCTGTTTTCACGTTTCATAGAATTCATGTATTGAGTTGCCATTGCTCACCGGTTCATGAGAAGGTTACCCGGTAGCCTGTGTAGATTCCATCCGGCCCCTGAATCGGCGTTACGTTATAGGATCTTGCCCTGCCGGCATTCATTTCCTGCTGTGCATAGGCAATCGCATTCCGATAGGTAGCGTTCATGTCTGATGAGGATGAGAAGCTGAATGTCCTTGGCTGTGCGGTCGTCCTCAACGATCCGGAAGAAACCGAAGGCGTCCCTGCCTTGGCTGCCGATCCCTGCTGGACAGAGCGCTCTGCCTTTCTTGACGGTGCCTCCTGAACCGTCTTGCGGCTTCCCTGCTGCGCCTGGACCTGCGGATTGGACTGTGGCTGCGGCTGCGGCTTGGGCTGCACGCTTACGTTCAGCTGCTCATGAGACTTGTTCCCCGCCTTGTCTGATACCTCATAGTCAATCCTGTAGCTTCCTGTCCTTGAGGTGTCGATGCCGCCGCTGGCCTTTACCCTGGACATGACGTTGCCGTCAATGTTGTCATTTGCGCTTCTTACATGGTCCATTGCATTGAAGCTGTCTCCCTCGGTCATGGTCAGGCTGTTCTCCTTCAGCTTCAGGGCAGGAGCCTCGTCATCCCTGACCCTGAGAATGATATACCTGTGCGTCGTCTTCACCTCATTGGAGATCCCGTATTCCAGCTGATAGCTCCCGACAGTGCTGATCCTGTTCTTGGGAAGGGTCAGCCTGTACTGATGGTCATAGTGCCTGATGAACTTCATGTAGTCGATATGGGACAGCTCTGATGTACCAATCGTCGCTTCCTTTCCCACAAGCTCGAGATCCATCCTGGCAAATAGAAGCCTTATCGTCTCACGCTTCCAGTATGCAGCCGTCAGCGTCGTCACGATGAAGGCGGCTGCCACGAATGTGATGATGATACGCTTGAGCCTCTTCCTTTCGACCGCTTCATGACGCTCGTCATAGATTGCATTCTGCTCGAACAGGCTTCTTCTCAGCTTCTTCATCGACTCGCTTGGGAGGTCAGGATCCAGCAGCGGCTCAGGGTCAACCCCGTCCTTCAGGCAAAGCCTGATCTCCTTGAGCTGTTCCCAGTCAAATCTCGGATTCACCATGGGCGTTATGTCAAGGTTCTGCTCATCTGCCAGCTCAAGCTGTGCCGCCTGCTGGGCGTTCCATGCATAGTCATGCAGAGCCTTTTCCAGTCTTGCACTCATTTATGATCTCACCACCAGTCCGTAATAGGAAGCAATGCCCAGGACAGCCATGATGGCACTGATGAAGAGGATATAGACGGCAATGACAAAGCGCTTCTTCTTGCCGAGGAAGCCCCTTATAATCCATAGTCCTCCTTTCGATCCCTTTCTTGAGTTGCACTCATGGCAGCATGCGCAGAGGTTCTTCTCCTCATTGACATCCCTGATGTCAAGTCTTTCCATAAGTCGGTTGGCAAGCCTGTTGGCCTTGGCCTTCTTTACAGGGATGATGTGGTCCACTGTGACATCCTTGTGCCTGATAGGCTTGAAGCAGTAGGCGCAGATATAGTAGTTGCCGAACATCGGTGCGTTCTTTTCAAAGAAGTTCATTCTGTAGTTTCTGTTCCTTCCATGCTGGTCATCATAGACGATGCATATCAGCTTGTTGTCATCAGCAAAGCGTATGATGCTGTTCACCTGCGCCTCGTCGGAAGTCCTCATGACCCACTGATGGTTCCTTGCAATCCATTTCATGCCCATGTAGTGGAGATGTGCCCTGTACTCATAGGTCTTTCTCTGGCCGTTCTTTACCTCGATGTTATAAGCCTTAGCCATGGTCAGATCTCTGCTCCGTTCTCTTTTTCCGGCTCGTCGCCAAAGACAGCCTCATCCTCCTGCATCTCCGGTGCACCTTCATATGATTCATCCGAGACGGCATGGCTGCCCGGCAATTCTGACGGCTGATTCACTTTTCCGGCATCCACCGTCTCAGGATCATAGGCAAATCTGTCGGTGCCGCTGCTGAAGAAGTAGCGATCCTGCCCAGACAGGCTGTAGTAGTATGCAAGGGCTATGTCCTTCTTCTCATCATCCGTGAGCTCAGCCCTGACTTCCCTTACTACAGGTTCCGGGCTGAAGGACTCGCAGAGATTGCTCAGGGCCTCATAGGCTTTGCCGAAGCCCTGAACAAGGCCCTCAAGAAGCTCCGACGGATCAGCTGCTTCCTGATGCTCTGCTGCTGTGCGACTCATGAGCTCTTCACATTCCTTTTCCTTTGCCTTCAGCATTCTGTCATGCTCTTCCCTGCTCATCATGTCCTTCATCATTTCTTCAGAGTAGCAGTTGTCGAGACAGTAGTTCATGATGCCTGCTTCACAGTCAATGTTCATGATGCAGTTTCTGAACACCTTCTCCTGCCCCTGTCTGAACGTCATCTTTCCTCCATCAAAGAAGGTATTGAAGACAGGCTTCTGGAACAGGCAGCTGTTGAACTGGCAGCCGCCGATTCTTGAGCCGATGAAAATATCGCTGAACGTGCAGCCGTTGAATATGCAGTTGCCAAAGCTCGTCTCCGGAGTAATCACTCCAAATGTCACGCCTTCAAACGTGCAGCCTTCGAACACCTTCCCCCTGAAGTCAAATCCTTCGGAAACCTGGGTAAATGTCTGTCCTGTGTACAGCTCGCTTCGTATGATCTCCTCTTCTGCGCTCACTTCTCTCAGCACGTTCTCTCTTTCTTCTATCATTTCCTTTTCTTCCTCTCTTTCCTGTATCATTTGTTCTTCCTTCTCGTCTCCTTGACTGGTGAGCAGCTCATGGTCACCACCCGTCACGCATGACGGGCAGTCAATCTCGAACATCCTGGTGCCTTCATTCCTGCAGCACTTGTCAGGATCATTCTTCTCATATGATGCCTGTATGCCTCTGATGTCGCAGTTGACAAAGACGGCATCCTCAAGGTGTATCCTCGTCATGGTGACTTCCTCAAAGCTGCATCCTATGAACCAGCTCCCCCTGAAGTGGGAATGGTCCATCTGCACGTGCTCAAAGTGGCAGTCGATGAAGAGCGAGTGGTTCATCTTCACGTCCTTGAACTTCTGGTCATCAAAAAGACAGTTGATGAAGACCGCCTCCTTGGATACGGTAAGCTGGCTGAACTCACCTTCGGAGAAGCATGACGAGGCAAACTGGATCACTGGCTTCTTGTTGCTGTAGTCCATATCATGCACCCATACCTGATTCTCCTTGGCAGTGCTGTGAAGCCTGATTGCATCCAGCTTTTTCAGGCTTTCCTTGTCAAGGGGCTGATAGCCATGGAAGCCATCGACATGATGGCTTTCCTTTATGTCATTTAGTCGTTTTATGACGTCTCTTTCCTGTATCATTTGTTCTTCCTTTCTGCTGAGCTCATTTCAGCAAGTTTCTCGTCCCCGTCGGTTCTGACGGGCAATTGAATGGGGCAGAGCAAAAATGCTAATAATGGCAATAATAATGTCCTCAAAACGGGTGATTTAAAATTCCCCGATTCCGGTAAGAATAGACCGCCCGAACTGGTCATTTATATATTGCCCTCATTAAGTGCTGGAAATCCTGCATTCCCGCTTTGTCCAGAACCAGTTCTTTAATGCTGGCTCCTGCAGCAATCACTGTTCCATCCCGCGATTGGCACGGCGCCTCTTGTCAATTTCATTCTGATAGGCTTCATTGACTGCAAAATACCTGAAGGCACTGTGCGGCTTAGGATCGAATGCGTGCTTATGGGGCTTATAGTAGACATACTTGACGTTAGCAAGCAGCTTCGTCATGAACGGCTGTTCCTTCTGCCGAAGAATCAGCACGTCTCCGTACTGGAACTTCTTCAGCCTCTCAGGGGTGAATATCGGAACCTTCGCCTCCACCCATTTTCCATTCTCGTACTTCCTCCTCAGCCGGTGTCCGGCTGACTTCGAGACTTCATCCAGCGTCTGCTGGTCATCTGCGAGAAGGTAGGCCTTGATCATGCAGTTGTTCTTTATCGTTCTTGCGCCATCCTTGCCATATCTCATGTCCAGCTGCTCGTAGCCCTGCACGACCAGATGCAGGCGGATTCCTCTTGAACGTCCGGCTCCCAGCAGGGAGAACACAGGCTCATAGCGTGGAAAGTTGCCGAACTCATCCCATATGAAATTGAATGGGTACTTCAGATACAGTGAATCATATCCTCGTGCCGTCTCGATGAGCGACTGCTGAAGCTGCTGCATGAAGATATTGACGAGCGGATAGTACGTATCCTTCTCGTCATGAACCTTGAGGAATATGAAGGTCTTCCGGTCATCCAGTCCTAGAAGGTCAATCTCGTTCTTTGCGAGGACGTTGTTGACCTGCGTGTTCAGAAGTATCCTGTTGAGTCTTTCCAGGAACGTTGTCGCAATTGATCCGGCGGTTTCCTCAGGAGCATCAAGATACGACTTGAGCTTCTGGAAGGAAAGATCCTTTTCCGTCTTTTTCAGACGCACGTACTCCTGAAGACATGTCCTTGCCCTCTCGCCTGGTCTCGGATTCCTGTGGGCTGGCTGAGCCCCGGTATTGAATGTCTGCATTACTGAAGGAATCGAGATGTATTCGCCATGTCCCTCCTCCAGCAGCAGGTAGACGATGCCCTTCATCAGGTCAGCAGCCAGGTTGTTCCAGATATCATTGTCCTTGGATCCCTTGGAAGGTCTCATGATGCTGTTGCAGACGTCCTCTACGATTTCGCTTGCGGCAGAGTAGTCAGGATATGCCTGTATCTCGCCATCAGCGTAATTGGGATTCCCGTTATCGTCAGCGCCCAGCGCCTTTTCCGCATCAAAGCCATCAATGCTTCCCATGCTGAGGATATACCTGCTTCTTTCCTTCCGGAGCTTCTTCTCAAGCTTCCGCTTCACCTTCTCTGCACGGTGCTTCTCATCCCTGTAGCGTATCCACGCCATATGCAGCGGATTCCATCCGTCGCTGTCCTCTGGCGTGATGAAGTCAAGCATCAGGACCCTGTATCCATCAGCAACAAGGTCATCATAGGTCATCTGCGATAGCTCGCCCTTCATGTCAACCACGACAGCCGATTCCCCAGCCATGCGTACTATGTTGATGAGCGGCAGCATGACTGACATAGTCTTGCCCGAGTTCGTCGTCCCGAGGGTAAGCGAGTGGGAATCTGTAGGATCAACCCATATCCTGTTCTTTCTTGACATTACAGGGAATCCTGCCCTGAAGTACTGATCGTTATCGCCAATCGTCCATTTCATTCTCGTCTGCATCTTCAGATGCTCTAGCCCCTGCAGCTGGGGATGCTGGGTGATCCGGTCGTCGAGTGCGGCATTCCATTTCTTCCTGAGAGGCGTTTCCCTTATCTGCAATTTATCCCTTGCCGTAAGGTATATGCCTTCCCGGCTGAATGTCAGCGGAAGATATTTCTTCCTTGCCTGTCTCTTCGTCATCAGCTCGTTGAAGTCTTCCCTGTCCTCTCTTCTTGAAAGGCGGTACTTTTCGTAAAACCTAACCGTGAAGTAGTAGAACAGTGGAAGCAGCCCGATGATTGTGGCTACAACGAACAGCCTGTCATCATGCCTGAAGAACAGCAGCTCATAATTGAAGGTCAGTCCATCAAGCTGCTTGTAGTGAAGGACCTTCACGAGGTTTGCAAAGCCTGTATAGGACAGAAACAGTGCAATGACTGTTGCTGCAGTATATCCTGTTATTTTTCTCATTTCATTCCCCTTTCCTGGTCGTGCCCGTCAGCAGTGACGGGCATTCGCCAAAATGCAAAAAGACAGATCGTGCTGACCTGTCTCTATGCGTATAGAAGCCTAAACAAAAATGCAGGGCTTCCTGCATTTCATATGCTACATTCTCATTCCGTTTTTTCTGCTAACTGGTACCACCATGGCAACAGTATTCTCCCTGTAAATGGACTGCTCACTTGCAAACAGCTTTTCAAGCTGCCCCTCATCCCTTAGCGCATGGTAGTATTCAACCTTCCTGCTGTCTTCAATCACGAACGGGTAGATGCCATTACGCAGGCATTCCTTGTAGAGGATGATTCTTCCTGTTCTCCCGTTTCCATCCTGGAATGGATGTATCTTCTCGTACTCGATATGAAGCTTTGCCAGAGTTCCCAGGTTCTTTTCATGGGCTTCATACCAGTCAAACAGCTCATTGATCTTTTCTTCCACTTCTTCAGGAGGGCATGTCTTTATGCCTGATACAATGTTTGCCCTGTTCTTGTACTCCCCTACAGGATATCCGTTTGCCATGTCCTCAAAGACAAGCTTCTTAAGCCTGTAATGATATGACTTGATCAGTTTTCCTGTCAGAGGCTCATCAATCGTCTTAAGCATCTCATTGAACATAAGGAAATGGCCTGTCATCTCTTCAATGTCCTTCGATCTTATGATGATAGAGTCATCATCGCTTTCCACTGTCCTGGTATAAAAGAGAGATGCCGTCTGATCCTTGGACAGCGTGCTTCCTTCTATTCTGTTCGAGTTGTATGCCATCTCACGCTGAGTGAACCCGTACACTCCGCTTCTGTCCTGCTTCCTGAACTCTATCAGCATGCGTTCCTTTAATAGTTTTACTTCATCTTCCATTGGATATCCTCCTTCAAGCTTAGTATATCACAATAACCCTACTGCAGCATATTGAACTCTCTCTGCATCTGGGCGAGCCATTCGCTCTCGGCAGCATTCTCCTCACGCTTATCCTTGTTGGCCTGACTCTCTATGAGCGACGATAGCTTGCTCATCTCCCTCTCGCACTCGCTGCTGATTGCCCTTCGCACCGTCCCCCGGGTGAAGCGCAGCTTGTTCCTGTACTTCCTTTCCGTGCCGTCTTTTGTGACGTAGATGCTTTCCTGAACTCGGCTTCTCTTAGCCTCCTTCAGTATCATGTTCCCTATCCTTTCATAGAGCTTCTTCAGCTCAGCCTTCTTGAGCGTCACTATCTGGTCGTGAGCCATTCCGTTGATGTTTCCTTCCATCTGGTCGATTGTCCTCATGAGGTTGTCAAGGGCTTCCTTAGTTGTCTTATCGTCAAGTATGGTGTTTGTTATGAAGTCATCTATGAGAGGTCTCATCTCTTTCATGTTTGCTGAGTCATACTGGAGTCTGCCTGTCCGTGGCAGTATTTTCAGCAGGTCATTGAGTCTCCTGTACCTGTGATTCAACATCTGGTCATTCACGGAGACGAGTATTTCACGGAACTGCATGTCCTTCTGACGGAACTGGTCAATGTATGCCTGGCTGTAACCTTCAATACTTGCCTTTCTTTTGTTCATCTCATGATAGATCTGGGCTTTCATGTAGTCCAGCTCCGACTGCTTCACCTTTCCCCTGTCCCTGGTATGCTTCTTTTCAAGATAGACAAGATGAATATGGGGATGTTCAGTATTTATATGGAAGTCTGCAAACCAGATCATGTTGCTTTCATCAAATCCTATCCTCGCAAAGATTTTAGGAAGCGCATGAACAAGTATCTCATTCCAGTCCTTCTCGTCATGGATGCCGTATTCCTCGGCTTCTGCAAAAGTCTTCAGCGATATGATGTTCTCATAAAAGATGTCCCCCTTGCTGCTGAAGGCATTTTCCAGTTTCTTCCTGAACCTTGCTCTTTCCGATTGCGTGCTGATGAATCCATCAGATGACATCGTAGCACCTTCATGGTGTGAGGAGGTATAGCCAAAATATCCATCTTCCCTTTCGCCAAGCTCCGTATCTATTGCCTTCGCCTCCGACCTGTTCATGTACTCTGAATATCCTATGAGGGATTCCGTCCCTATGACTCCCCTGAACCTGGAGCCATCTGGAGCATGATGTCCATACTGCATGAACCTCACCTTGCTAATCTTGACCGCCATCGGATCGTTCCTCCATTTTCATGATTTCATCAAACCGCTGATCCATCCGCTCAAGCATCATGTTGTGTGCCTTCGCCAGGAACGTGATGACCGACCTGTTGCTTTCTTCTATCACAGTCCTGATGACCGGCGATACATCCTCTCCCAGGTCCTTAACCTTCATGCGGGCATAGAAGTCCGAAATGATTGTTTCAAGTATGAGCGTCTGCGACATTCCCTTGTACTCATCGTTATCCGATATCTCGTCAATGAGCATCTTGGATTTGTCACTCACCCTTATCATCTTCACTGTCTTTCCCTCCTCTCAAAGTTACCCGTCAGCACTGACGGGCAGCAGGTTTTATTTCTCGGCATTCGGATATTCCGACATGCAAAATCATTCTTCTGCTTTTTCACTGTCCTCTGCTCAGTCTCATTTTCATTCTGTATCTTTTCCATTTGCTTAAGTCATGTCATTTTTATTTCTGTCTTCGTCATGAGCAGTCTCAAGGATGGATCCATCCTCATGTATCCCTAGCTTCCTGTAGAGATGGCGACGGTATACCGAGACGCCATTTACGTATTTTGACATTTCCTGGTTTCCATGCGACTTGATATCCTGCAGCTCGGCTGAGGACTTCACCAGAAGTGTCGTGTATTCATAGTTGAACGTCATAAGCGCCTGCAGTTGTTTCATTTGTGATTCAAGGCCTCTGATTGTGCTCTCAAGTGCTTCACAATCATTTATCTTATTCTCATAGACATCAAGCATTTCACTAAACAATTCTGAATGCAGCTTTTTATTAGCTGTCGCCAGTTCTTTGAAGCGTACCATTGCTTCTTCATTGACCCGCAAACTATAGACTTTCATAAAATATCTCCTCCTTATATTGAATTGATTTTCTAATCTGTTGTAATACTGAATTGTAATACGGCTATCTGTAACCAGGATAAGGAAAAAATGTTACATTTGCGTATTACAAATGCTGCATTTTTTCGATTTGGACAATTGAGCAACGCTCAATTTCTTTAGATAGATTCAGTGTTTTTCAGTTGTGTATTACAATTGTAATACTGTATTACATTTATGTTACATACTGTAATACAGGTTTGTAATACACCCTCATAGTTTGAATTAGTCAGGCTGAGCATTTGGATCAATGTCTGCCGGATCAGGATTGGCTATGTATTCGTTGTTGTCCTTGTAATGCGTGACATTGAATCCATCATGGAGATCAACCCTCACGACATCCCAGAATCTCAGCTTTGCAGGATAGTCGATCCTGACGAGCACTGTGCTCTTTCCATCAGCCCCAGTCTCTACATCACGGAATGTCGAGACCCTGGTGATCCTGTAGACATCCGTGAAGTTTGGGTACTGGGCTTCATTATAGGCCTTTATGTTGTCCTTTATTTTATCCTTGTCCTTCTCTGATACAGGCAGTTTCAACCCTGTCCAGTCAATGCCATCAGGCTTCCTGCTGGCTACATTTTTCCTGCTTCCAGGCGATACGCTCGCTATCTTGCGTTCCTGACTTTGTTCTTTTTGTGTGACCTTTTTTTGACCTTTCATCATAATGACTCCTAGTCCTGCAGCAAGCCCGACAGTGATGATCATTCCAATAATAATGACCATGAGCTTCTTTCCTCTGTTCTCTTCCATGGTTCATCCCCCTCAATTATTTAGTCTTTCCCTAAATCTCGATAAAGCAGATCATCAAGGGATATATCGAAATATTCTGATAGCTTTATGGCACTACCAAGCGTGACATTGGAGAAATCTTCAAGCTTCAAGATATTCCGAATTGATGTTCTTGATATGCCTGCCTCTCTGCTCAATCCCCTGAGAGACAAATCATTTTGATTCATCAGTAAAACAATATTGCTTCTAAAATAAAACATCATGCTCCTTCTTTCTTATTCGTGTTATAATGGTCTCATATTGTACCTGCTGTTTTAGCAGTTATCGCCCTTTTCAAACTGCATCAGATCGATCCATCCTATGATGTCATGCTTTGTCTGATTGTCATCGTAATAATAGGCAAAATTGTCTTTATCAAGATAGACAAATATGTGATCAAATACTCCTGTATCAGCCAGACTAAACAATCCATTCATTCCCATGCCTTTTGAATAACCCAGTACTGCTTCTTGATATGGATCAAAGTAAAATGTGCAGCTTGATGGCTCAAAATAATAATTCATTCCCATTCGGCTTGATATCAATCTTACTTTTTTTGGAAATTCAATATACAGATAATTCAGTTTAATCATGCTTACCTCCATTCTAAAAGAAAGGATAAAATATAATGCTTATCAGTCTATATCAACTACGTCAATTAACTAGTCATATGCGTAAATCCAGAAAAGATATTGAACAATATTATATAACTTATTCAAATGTAAAATTTGATATCATCTATGATATCAGTAAAACTCCTTTTGAGTTATTGATTGGTGCCGTTAATTACAATTGGGCATGTGTTCTTGAAGTAATAGATGGTTTTTATACAAGCATGCCCGATAGTGATTTTTATTCATTATGCAATATATTAAATCTAAAACCAGGAAAGGAACATTTTACATCTTTCATTTTTTTAAACTATATTGCTTCAAAATCTCCTACTCAATGTACCAATCAGATTGTCGATCCTTCACATCTATCCAGATTCAGAAATAAGAAAGTCAAGTCTGCCGATGAACCTGAAAAGATCTATTTTGTAGGCTGGAACAATCATCTGAAGGATAAAAGAAAAGCTCGCAACTTTGACAAGACGGAACTTTTCTTTGGAAAAAGGGTTGCTGACTACTGCAGGAAAAACAACATAAGCTCCATGTGGACAGACAAGAGATACGATTCCAGCAAGGCATCATATCCCTGGGACACGGATCATGGCAGCTAGGCATTCAAAAAGATGGATCAGTTTCCATCTTTTTGTTTGGCATATTTCTGATAGCATTCCATGGCCAGCCTGATTCTTCTCGGCATGTTCGGCTTTCCTGCTCTCTCGAATTTCGACTCAAACAGCTCCGTTGCTGCCTGGACATCCTTCATGCTCCTGAGATTCTCAAGGCCACGTATGCCTGATATTTCCTGTGCAACGAACTCACACTGACCGGCAAGCGAATACTTGTCTCCGTATTTCTGCTGGCAGTACTGTATGCAGTTTCTCTTTCTTCCTTCTATCCACGAACATACGCCATAGTTCAGCCCATCATCATACTGAGGGTTGACGCCCGATTCCTGGCCCATGTTGCCGACTATTCCTGCAGCCGACTCCCTGGAATATCCTGCCGATACGAAGAAGTTGAATGCCTTCTCCTCGTTAGTGCTTCCTGTTGCCTTGCCGGCGGCCGCTGGAGCCGTGAGCGAAGCCTCGTAGTTAGGCGTACAGAAGGCATAGAATCTCCTGGTGCTGATCCTAGGCAGGTCTTCAGTCCTTCCTGACCTGCATCCCAGCGTATGCGACTGATTGCCTCCCAGTATATGGCCTGTACCGACTCCTCCGTCTCCCATCGCAAAGCCGACATGTCCGCTTCCGGAGCCTGTTCCGTTGTTCGAATAGAAGACCAGATCGCCCATTTTAGGGCTGTAGTCACGACCATGCTTTACTGCACCCATGGCAACCAGCGTCTTCAGCATGTTCAGTGCATTTGGCTGTCTCACCTGGATATTGCATTTAGTCGAGAGAAACCACGACGCAAAGGATGCACACCAGGCTGAGCCCCTGGGAATGCCTATCCAGTCAAGGTACTTTGCTCCGGAAGAATCAGCTGCGTTGCTGTGATACCACTCCATTTCCCTTACCAGCTCTTCCTGTATCCTGGAAGGGTCAGCAAGATAGCTGCCTGACACCTCGGACGTTGATTCAGAAGCTCCGGCAATTGAGACAATAATGACGATGACAAGAAAAAAGAGCAGCATCAGCGATCCGGCTGCAGCTGCCATCAGCTTCATCCTTGAATGTTTATTGAGCATGTTCCTCCTCTCTTCCCGCCAGTGCTGACGGGTGGTAACGGTAATCTAATGTGGTAATTTCTGACCACCCGTTCTGGTGAGAAGCATGTTGCCCTCACCAGCAGGTGATTTCTACATGAGGCTGAGTTCTCTTTCTGTTGCCAGGAATTCCACAGGTATGCGCTTGTTGCCGCATACAAAGATTCCCTGCCATGGTCTCAGCTGTTCGAGTGTCTCCATCTCCCCGTCAGACAGACTGATAAGCTTTCCCAGGTCTGTAATGGCATCCTTGGTAAGGTTCATGTAGACCTGGTAGCAGGCATTATTGAAGATCGCCTTGCCATCCTTCAGGATCTGGGGATTGGTGTACTCAACGACTTCCTGAGTGCCTGAGAGGGTGACCGTATTGTACTTTCTGGCACGTCTCTGAAAGACAGCCAGGATTGAAGCCAGGCTTGGCTCCTCGATGAACATATGCTGTTCGTCATTGACGAACACAGTCGGCATCTCCTCATGCCCCAGACAGAGTGACCAGGCATAGTTGAAAACCATTCTCAGCAGTGCATTCTTGAGATTGGGCGTCACATTGAAGAGATGCTTTGTACCGATGGCGATCATGCCCGTAGACTCAAGAGAGTCAGAAGCAATCGTTGTCGTGCCGTCAAAGTACTTTCCATATTCGCCTTCGACCCCGTTGCTGCCGGTGATCGATCTCATTCTCATTTCTAGTTCCTTCAGTGCCTGAAGCTCCCTTTCATGCTCCTTGCTGCCGGAGCGCTTCATTTCCTCTATCATTCGCTTGATCGTAGCCGTAAAGTTCGTGAAGGTCGGATAGTTTTCGACAGACAGATGCTCAAACGTTCCTTCGGTGCTGATGCCGACGCTCTCATATGTCCTGACGACTATCTCGCCTATCATGGCCATGGCATCGTCGCTGATGTTTGGCCAGAGCAGGCTGAACGTTATCTTGATCTCTTCAATAACCTGCATGATAGCCGCATTGTTGCTGTACTTGATTTCCTTGGACTCCTTCTGATCGGAATCAGTCGAAAGCGGCTTGAGGTCAAAGATATTGATGATATTCCCGTCAAGTCCCAGTGCAACGTAGTTGCCGTGAACATACCGGCAGAGTGTCTCATTCTTGTTCTCCGGATCAAGCCATACGATCTTTCTGTGATTGATGATATGTCCATGAATAAGCAGGTTCATCGTCGTTGTCTTCCCTGTTCCGCTTCGGCCAATGATGACCATGTTTCCATTAGGCCTGTTCATCTCCTTCGCCAGGGCAGGATTGTTCCTGTAGAAGAACTGGTCAAAGATGATCTTTCCTCCAGATGTCATTTCTCTTGCTATCAGCGTTCCCTGGGGATCATCAAGCGTGTCGAATATCCATGGCCACAGCCCAGCCACCGTCTGCGAGGACATGGGCTGGCCGTTCAGGTAGTCTGGCTCCTTTCTCAGCCCGTGATTAATGAAAAGCGGGGTGTTCTTCCTGAAAAGCCCCTGCTGCAGCAGGCTTATGCATCTCAGGCTGATGCCGACTGCCGATGAGCCGAAGGTGTTCTTGACTTCCTTTACATACTCATTCAGCTCTTCCCTTGTGTCAGCCTTGATGTAGAGCTGGCAGATGCAGTTGATTGTTGAGGACTTCATTCTCACGTTTTCCTGGATGAATTCATCCAGTGCCTCTCTTCTCTGGCTCAGCTCCTCAATCTCGCTGGGATCCGTCGACTTGCTCAGCTTCTCCTGGATGTCATTTCTTTCACCCTTCAGCACGCTTGCATAGTCAAGATCTGTCTGCTCCGTAAGCATGTCTACATAGTAGTGCTGTCCTCCGATCAGGGGAGCCAGGAATCCTTCGGTGAACATTGTCGGATAGCCCCAGAAGCTCATCACCTTTATGTATTTGTCTCCGATGATCAGCTCCCCTGTATGCTCTATGAAGCAGACAGGGGCAACTGTTGTTCTTCTCGCCTTTTTATTCATCCTCGTCCTCCTCCTTGTCGATTTCCTTTGCTAGCCCTGGTCTCTCGGATGGCAGCAGAACCTGAGTAATCATGTACTCATCAACAGTATCATTTTCAAACTCCTGCTTGACGAGATTGATATAGTCCATGTTTCTCATTGGTCGGACCCTGAAGACATTGCCGATTTCCCTTGTCATCTGTTCATAGCATTTGTCTATATGATCCTTGTCTTCCTGTACGAGCACGAAGAAACTGAGTTCCGGAAAGCTTCTCTTGAACCAGTCAAGCTTGCTCAGCTCCATCTCCAGCAGCTTCAGGACTGAAGCATTCGTCTCCTTTCTCATCAGGCTGGAATATCTGCCCTGCTGTGCACCGACATCAGGTGATGTCTTGACGAACTTCCAGTAAAGAGGAAATCTTATTCTGTCAAGGCTGTTGGCCAGTGACTGAATGGCTATGACCTTCTCGCTGTTGCTCAGGAGGTTTATGTTGTAGGGCGTCAGGCTGATTCCCTTGACGTATCTTACCGTATGTCCCCTCTTGAGGACGATGCCTTCATTGCTCATTGAATAGAAATCCATCCAATCAAGCGTGGTCCTTATTGCTTTCTTGCGCTTCTCTTCCTGCTTTGCCTTCTTCCTGGGCGACAGGCGCTTCTTCTTAATCATCTTCTGCAAAGTACTCCACCTCCTCCTTGTCTTCATATGAGAAGGTTACCCGGTAGCCTGTGTAGATTCCATCCGGCCCCTGAATCGGCGTTACGTTATAGGATCTTGCCCTGCAGGCATTCATTTCCTGCTGTGCATAGGCAATCGCATTCCGATAGGTAGCGGACATGTCTGATGAGGCTGAATAGAAGTCCATCCAGTCAATCCTGCTCCTTATTGCTTTCTTGCGCTTCTCTTCCTGCTTTGCCTTCTTCCTGGGCGACAGGCGCTTCTTCTTAATCATCTTCTGCAAATTCTTAATCATCTTCTGCAAAGTACTCCACCTCCTCCTTGTCTTCATTCAGGTCTGCATATGCGATTCCCCTGAAGCGATATTCACGGTTTCTCGTATAGTACTGTATAGCCGTCAGGATCCATTCGAGGACATTGTGATAATAATTGATCTTTAATACCAGCCCGGCAGAAACAAGAATGATAAGCCCTCCTATCAGCGCTGCTGAAATGCCAAATATGAGCGACCTGAGGACCATGGCTATGTTAAGAAGGACGAGCCCAACGATCAGTCCTCCCAGCCCGCCTAGGATCAGTATGGCAAGATCTATCGGTCTGTACTTGCCAAATATATACTTGCCCGATTTGAAGTTCTTAGGACATATGAATATCATTTTTTCTTCCTCCTCTCTGTGATAAGCGAAAAGGACAATATAATAATGTCGGAAAACCTACATTTTATATTGCCTTTTTCCTACATCATTATTTCATCCTTTACAATAGGCACCCGCCACGACTGACGGGTGCTCTGACCGGTCCCTAAAGGAAAATGCCCTTTTCTGACTGACCAAGTGCAGCTTCTCGGGAAAGCTTTATTTTCTGCTGCATCTCCCCACGCTTCTCAACGAAGTCAACTGCCCTGTCAGCATTCTTTATTGCCTGGAAGATCTTTTCAGGTTCATCCTTGACCTGGCTTGCCCATGACTGGAAATAAGCCGTATGGTTCTTCACCCTGCTTTCGTCAGATATGCCAAGCTCAGCACAGAGCATTGCCGAGCCGGTTTCAGCAACAAGCTCCTCAATAGCATACCTCTCATCACCAAACATTCCTCCCTGGTCACGGTTCAGGCGCTTCTCTATGCCAGTGGAATGGATGACCTCGTGGGCCTTTGTTGCCAGATAACCTTCAAATGAGCTGAACTGGTCTACTGAGGGCAATGTTATGGAATCCGTCACAGGCGTATAATATGCCTGGCTGTTTGAGATGTCTTCATTCAGACCTATGCCTTCATTTCTCATGTATGTATTGAGAATGTCATCTACCATCTCAGCATCGAACGTTCTCTCATTCTTCTGGCCAATTCTGCTTATTCTGTCCTCTTCTTTTAGGCGGATATGCTTGATGAGCGATCCATTAAATACAGTATAGTTCTTGATGATGATCGTGACCTCATGCTTTCGGTCAACATCGTCACCCTTCATGATGTCATCATATTCCCTGATTGTGAGATTCTTATGATTCTTCTTGTCATATGGCTGGTAGAATTCAATCGGCACGCCCTGATTCTTTGCGTTTTCCAGATGCCAGCGCGGAGGCTGCAGGGCTTTCATTCCGCTGTCCTGGAAGACGTCAGGATAGATCTTCATTATGGCTGCAAGCTCCTGGTTGTACTTCTCGACAAGCACTTCCTGGCTGTCATTCGCAACGCCATATCCAGATATGAGAGATTCCTTCAGTTCTGTTTCAGCCTCATCATACTCTTCCGGCTTCATGAAGCTTCCGTCCCTTAACCCTGCCTCCTTGAGAAGGCTATGGTTCTTTCTCAGCTGTTCAAGAAGGCTATTCGCTTCTTCATCATGTCTTTCCTTTATCTGGTTGTAAGTCATCCAGGCGTTTGAGATGTATTTCCTCTTATGGGAGACAATTTCAAGAAGCAGGACGTTAATTCCACTATATTTCCTTCCGGAGCTATAGTTGTAGCCCTGAAACGGCGTCCTGATGATACTCCATTCCGCCTCCCAGGGAAGCTGCTCCTTCTCCAGGGATTCAAGCAGTTCCTTCTGGAGCATCTCCCTTGTCCTGTTGACATATTTCCTGCTATTCCTTTTCATCATCTTCGTCCTCCAGCAGTTCACTGAGGTCATATTCTGAATCCGGCTCTTCATCAGGTGCAATCGTATCCTCGTTGATATCGATGCCCAGTTCCTTGATTAGATCGTCCATTTTTTCTCCTTTTCTCTGATTTTTATTCTTTTATCCTTCAGAATGCTGCACTGATTTCCTGCCGGCAAGGTATCCTTCTGTATAGGCATCATTCAGCTTGTTGGCTGAAAGAAGTCCGACTGTAACCATGCCTGCAATGCAGCCAGCTGCAGTTCCTGCAGCAAATGCCATTGCCATCATTTGTACCATCCTCCTTTCACTGTGAATCATTGAATGCACCCGACAGTGCTGACGGGTGTCCCTTCATTATCAGTAGCCCATCTTTGCATTCCTTCTGTCATCAACGCGCTTGCCGTTCATGTAGATTGCCGTGTTCTGGCCACTTGTAAAGAAGCTCCTTTCAGCCCCGGCATTCTCTAATGCAAGAGATAGCTCACCTTTTGACATTTTTTCAGCACCTTCGATATGGAGTGCCTGGGCAGCTGAAAGCTGCTTTTCCGTTGGCGAATCAGCGAATGACGAAGACGATCCACCGCTCTGATCATATCCAGCTGAACCTTTGGTTGCGCTGACTCCCTGAACGGGAGCACCATACATGCCTCCATAAGATTTGGATGAGCCCATGGCTTTTTCTGCGCCCTGGGTCTCCTGAGCTCTGTCATATGGATGTGAGCTTGCTGTACGCCATATCTGCCTTCCCTTGCCAAGGGCTCCGCCACTGGCCCTGCCACCCTTCGTGAGACTGGCAGCACCGGACCTCACGGATCCTCCGATTCCGCCCGCTACGGCACCAAGTGCCTTTCGCACGGCTCCGGAATCCTTTGCGACGGCCTTCTGGTATCCAAGTCTTGTTCCGCCGGCCATTCCGATGCCAAATCCAGCTGCACCGGCTACAGTGCCTGTAGCAACGCCGGCTGCTGCTCCTCCTGCTACCTTGCCGATTCTTACTCCGGATGCAACCTCGGAAAGTCCTTCTGAGATACCCATTCCCTGTCCTCCAAAGAATCTTGAAAGAGACGTTGGTGCAGACTTTATCGCTGCAAATCCGCCGATGACCAGGAACAGCTTTCCAAGCGTTCCGATCGTTCCATCACCAAGAGCTGCTGTGATGGAATGGTTCGTAGCAAGGTAAAGGATGAGATATGTAAACCATATCTGCAGAAACAGTATGATATAGCTTCCAATGATCGTGCTTACCCACTGATGAAACTCTCCCTGTCCTTCTCCTGTAGGCTCGATGAGCGATGATATCGTATAAGGGGCTATCAGGTAGAGCATGATGATTGTTAGAAGCCTCTGCGTCATGCTTATCGCCAGGCCAACAAAGTTGACTGCTGCAAGAACTGATATAATGATCATCAGGAACAGGCTCGCCCAGTTCGGGAAGAACAGGTACTCGTCATCCGCCTGCCGGTTGATGTCGAATGTGCTGGAATCATAGGAATATCCATCTGATTTTTCCTTTCTTGCCTCGTTAAGGCTTCGCTTCTTATTGACAAGGTCTACCTGCTCAAACGAACTTAGCCTTCCTTTTTCATTGGACGCCTCGAGCCTGCTAACTTCCTTCTCAAGCTGGCTGATCTTTTCATCAGTGGACCTCGTGTATTCATCGAACTTCTTGTTGCCCATGAGATGGTTTGTTTCCATCAGAACGTCCGATACCTTGACAGTCTGCACGTCAGTAGGCAGGAACATGCCAATCCCATTGATGAGATCAATGGATACTGAATTGACATACTGCATTCCGATAGGTGCAAGTGACAGAATAAGGCTTGTCACGCCTATCATCATCACCGTCCTGATGGGCTGTACTTTCTGCCTGTATCCATCATTCAGCATGAAATAGAAGTAGATCTTGACGACCCTGTAAGTTATGAAGAGAATCAGGAAGACACCAGCAACTGCGAACCAGCTTGATATGCTTCCCTTGTTGTAGAAATCAATCCTGGCGATTCTTATGACTACATCCCAGATTGTATCAACACCCCATAGAAGAGTCTTGATGATTCCCCATATGATGTTTCTGATAAATCCTTCTACCTTTCCTCCTATGTCAAACATCTTTCTCCCCCTTTCTGTCTCCCGTCATCACTGACGGGTTCCTGGTATCAAGCTTGCTGGAATCTAGACCAGTCCAAAGATCTGATAGATGACATTGATCAGTTCAGCTATGATCGTCACGATAATGATTCTCTTGATCATTCGGAAAGGCTTATGTCTTTCCTTCTCGTCCTCATCCTTGACAAACCAGTTGATGAAGCTGACAAGGCATACTACCAGCGAAACGAGAGGAACCGCCCAGATAAGGAACTGCGTGATAGGATCGATAAACCCTTTCACCGTCTGCTTTGCCAGCCCTCCGTTAAATGTAACAAGCACTGAGGGCATGTAGGCAGTCAGCCTGTTAGCAAGTAATAAAGTATTCATTTCTTTCCTCCTTCCCGTCACTACTGACGGGCATCAAAACATCATTTTAAATGGGTCCTTTTTCAAGGACCCATTCAAATCTTCTTAGTTTTCCTTCTTCTTTCTTGAGATGCCGTAGATAACAAGCGCTAATGCTGCGATACCAGCCATAAGCACATATGCCATGATCTGAGTATCATCACCAGTAACGACGGCAGCCGCTGCAGGGATAATTGCTCCGGCAGCTGGCAATGGTGTATCAGCATAGGTAATCTCATATGTTTCACCAACATTCTTCAGTTTCTCGTCAACAACAACCTTAACGACTTCTTTTGATAGGCTGTAGCCTGTTGGCGCTTTTGTTTCCTTTATATAGTATGTTCCGAACTTGAGTCCCTTGAACACTGCTGCGCCCGCAAGGATGTCAGCATCAGCCGTCTTGATTGCCTGAGTGCATGCCTCGTCAGCGTAGAGAGTGAACTCAAACTGCTTGGATACGATTGCCTTCTTTGTGATTGCATCGACCTTGTTGACCTTGATGTCAGTAAGAAGAGGTCTGAACTTGACTGTCTGGCCTTCGTCATTGATGTCAGCATGAGTCACTACAAGCACGCCGTCCCTGTAGAGGCTCTCGAACACTACTGTATCGACGCCTTCCCCAAGGTGGATGCCGTCAAATGTAAACTTCACTTCAGCCGTGCCTGATGACTCATCAGGAGTGAATACCGTCTCCGCAGTAATAGGTTTTCCGTCCTTGTCAGCAAGCTCCTTGCCTGTTGCCTTGTCCATGAGAGTGCCCTTGAGGGTGTATTCCTTGCCAGGAATGAGATTCTTGTATTCAACCTTGTCAGTAAGCACTGTGCTGTGGCTCAGGTCAGCTTCCTTCTTGCCGTCAGAAGTTGCCTCAGTTCCGATTCCTGGCCACTCAATCGTCTGGCCTTCGTCCTCGATGTCAGCATGAGATACAACGAGAACGTCATCCTTGTAGACATTCTCGAATACGACAGTAGTCTTTCCCTTGAGAAGCTTGCTAGCAACAGTGAATACGACATTCACTGTTCCGTCCTTTTCATCTGGAACGAACTCAGCCTCAGCTGTGACAGGATTTCCGTCCTCGTCAAGGAATTCCTTCCCTGTCTCCTTGTCCATGAGAGTGCCCTTTACCTTGTATGTTTTTCCAGTCTTGAGATTTGAATAGCTGACTGTATCAGTGATTTCAGTTGTACCCTCTTCATCGTAGTCGATTGAGTCATCATGGCTCGCTTCAGTCTGCGCTCCAGGGAACTCAAGAGTCTGTCCCTTGTCATTGATGTCTGCATGAGATGCAACAAGAGCATTGCCCTCATATGCTTCCTCAAATACGACAGTAGTCTTTCCCTTGAGGATTGATGCAGGAACGCTGAAGATGACATCAACCGTGCCGTTTCTGCCAGCAGCAGTGAATGTCTTCTCTGCCTTGATTGCGTTGCCTTCCTTGTCAGTCATGGCTGCATTTGTTGCCTTGTCCATGAGAGTGCCCTTTACCGTATATTCCTTTCCGGCAACGAGGTTTCTGTAGGCAACCGCATCCCTGATCTCGATCATCCTGTCTTCGTCAGCACCGTCTTTCTTCTCGCCTTCCTGATATTCAAGCGAGTCAGTGCCCTGAGAAGTAGCAGTAGTAGTAAGCTCTGGGTAGAATACTTCCTGCTCCTCATCGCTGATGTCAGCATGTGAGGCTACATGAATTCCTTCTTCGTACATGTCTTCAAACACGACAGTGCTCTTGCCCTTGAGCAGTCTTGAGTCAAGCGTATAAACAAGGTCAACGCTTCCGTTTCTTACGTCAGCTGTAAATGTCTTTTCAGCAGTGATTTCCTTTCCTGAGGCATCCTTGAGTGCTCCAGCGTCTGATCCGTCAGCATTCTTTACATGAAGAACGCCTGTAACCCTGTAGCTCTTTCCTCTGATGAGGTTAGTGTAGCTTACGGTATCTGTGATCGTTACCTTTTCACCGAATGTTCCCCTGTGGCTCTGGCTCTGGTTGTCTGTAGCCTTTGTCTTGATTTCGATTGGCTCTCTCTCATCCTTCATGTCAACCTTCTGCATGTCCTGAGTAAGAGTGAACGTGACAGGAGCGGCAACCTTGTATCCTTCAGGTGCTGAGAGTTCTGTAAGCGTATAAGATGCATTGGAAGGAAGATTACTTACGACATGTGTGCTTCCGTCTGAAGTCCATTTGTCGATGAGCTTTTCGTTTGCATCAGTCAGCTGAAGAACTGCGCCTGGAATTTCCTTTGATCCAGTTGCATCAACCTTGCTGATCTGTACGCTTGCAGTGCCAACGAAATCAGCACGTAAAGATGTAAAATTGGTAGGATCAACCGTATAATCCCAAGAAGCTAAATCCTGTAAGCTAGAAGCCGGAGTCTTCCAAACAATAGCCTGGAACTTAAAACTTCCCAGATTTATATTTTGTTTATTAATTGATCCTGAAAATGTTTTAGGAGCAGAAAGATAAAGTTGATCTCCAGCCTTGAGACTAATAGTTGTTCCGCTTTGACCTGTTGTAATATTGTGAATAGTTACATTTGCATTACCAGTGTCAAATGAAGCAGAAGATGGGTTACCTACACCATTCACCATAAATGTCTCAGATTTTTGAAGACCTGATTCTGAATCATACGTAATCTTTGGATTTGTGTTTGAGAATTTTAAATGCTTCGCTATTGGATCATTTTTTCCACTAATCCATGAAAGGAAGGAAGCCGCCTTCTTTCTTGTCTTCTTTGAGCCATATACCTGATCAAGTGCAAGCGATGTAATAACTCTCGCCTTGTCTGTTCGATTTCCTTCTCCTCCCCAGAAAGAGGCATCAGCTCCAGCAAAGCCATAGTAGAGAATCTTTCTCACTGTTGGATTGTCATAAACACTCGAATTTGTAGCTGTACCTGTGCCAGGTGTACCCTTCTCGTGCTCCATACAGAGCGCATCCCTTCCATTAACTTTGAACTTCCCTACAGTAGATCCGCTCCACGTTGCCTTTCCACCATAAGATACTGTAGCTGAAGCTGCATGAACTTCAGATAACTTGCCTGAAGATCCAATAACACTTCCGAAGCTGAATAGTGTGGCAAGCATCACTGTGCCTACCTTTTTCAATAATGGTCTTGTATCCATTTGATTATTTCCTCCTTGTTGATGCCTAATCATTATTGTTTGTTTTATATTTCCCTTCTATCCCATAAACCACCCCCCTTTGATGTAATAAAAAGGAACAGTCATCGACTGTTCCCTGTAAAACTAATGAATTTTCATTGCATTAATCAATTGCATCTTCAGTTAATCATTGTCATCAATTGCAGTCCAGTCATCATGGCCTGAGAAGCCTTCGTAATCTTCAAAATAATTTCCATCATCTCCATAAGGTTTTCTTTCACCAGTTTTTTTAGTTGTAACTGAATTGCCAGATGAACCTGAGCTTCTTCCAGATTTTGGTTGAGACTGTCTTGCATTGTTATTCTGCGATGATTGAGTAGAAGGTGTTCTTCTGTTAGAAGATGCATTGCTTCTATTTCTTGATGCGTTTGATGGGGTATTCGTCTTTCTTGGAGTATTGGAAGACTGAACACTGTTTTTTGACTGACTTTTGGATATAGCAGCATTGTGACTAGAAGAACCACTCGCCTGTGTCGAAGAACCTGTAGGAGTTCCATTGTTTGTATTTGATGGTTGACTTTGTGACACTTTATTTTGTGATGATTGAACAGTTGTCTTATCAACAGGCACAGGTTTAGCATTCACTGTCACCTTGCAGGTAATATCCTTGCTGGCCTTCTTGAAGACAATCTCCGTAGTGCCAGCCTTGACGCCTGTCACCTTGTAGTCAGCCTTTGTCTTGGCAATCTTCTCCACGCTTGCAATATCCTCGTCCTTTGATCTAGCGCTAGTCTTGCTGTCGCCGTTCTTTACCTTTAGCGTGAAGCTTTCCCCTTCAGTAAGTGTCTTTGCCTTCTCAGAGAGGCTGATTTTCTTTTCCGGAGTCTTCTTACCGGCTCCCTGACTGCTGCAACCAGATAGAGCAGCCGCCATCACTGCTGTAGTGACCAGCCTTGCAAGTACTTTAAACTGTTTTTTCATGATGTTCTTCCATCCTTTCCTTTTTCTTAGTACGATATCATAATAGCATGAAATCATTCCCGGATGTTTCCTTATTTTCTTTGTATTTTCTAATTTTCATGGCTAGAAAACAAATCCATTCAGTTAATACAACCCTTAAAAATTTAAACCTCACGTTTGAGGATATCCTTAATGAGCTTTCAAAAGGAAACGATCTTAAGGCTATTGAATATGATAAAATTAGAGATTATATGATAAAAAATCATCTAGATGAGCAAATTACTTCTAAAAGATCATACTACTCGTACGACAAAATATCTGTCAACTAATCTCACATAGCCATTGAGATAGAACCATTCATATTCATTTAGGCATTCAAGAATGCCTACCGTTAGTTTCAATTCGTGAGCCCCCAATGAATGATCATTGAAGGAAGAACGGATTGTGTCTATATGATTTTCTATCCACTTTTTATCATACTCTTCATTATGATCAGTGATTTCCTCCCAGAACATGACTTTTTCATACTCATCTTCCGTAATCCACTTACTATCTCTAAAGTCGACAATACGAAATGGATTTTCTTCAGGCATTTGCAAGTGATCAAGCATGGTATAATATCTTCCATCCTCAGCCGGCCTTGTTTCATATATACTTTTCATTGTTCCTCACCTTCTGTTTTAGTCATAGCCTTTCCCATTTACCCTTCTTCACGATACCATAATACTAGGAAACCCTTCACAATGTTTTCCTAAATTTCTTTGTATTTTCTAATTTTATGGTGGAAGTCATTTCCACCTCGATATGCCTATCAAATTCTAAAAAGCTTATCATTTTGCGACAGCTCAACAACAATGTTTGCTCTGTTAATCACTTCTCTTGGAAGCTTATCCTTTAATATAGAAATGATCAGCTGGACATTCTTGTATTCAATAAATTCAGATATTTTTGTAAGTTGATTTCCATGCATCAGCTCTTTTTTGTCATTAAGAAGAAAGTGCAAGCATGGAAGTGACTCATCATCGGCAAACAAAGTATACGCAAGATCAAAGCAAAGTATCTCTCCTTGCTTCTTTCCCGAACTCATGTTTGAGTTGAATGTACTGAACACATAGACAGGTTTACCTGTTCTTTTGTTTTTTTCAATATTGTAGGTCAGTGCATATCTTTCTCCATAGAGCTCATTCGATACAGACGCAAAATGTTTGTTGAATTTATTGATTTGTTGCTTAAGTCTTTTTTGGAAGTCATCCGAATACAGATATTCATCAATTCCTCTCAGCTCCTCTTCAAGACTCTTTAGGCTTGCCTCAGCTTCATCAATCTTTTCAAGAATTCCCTCATATTCGCCCTTCATCCTGTATTTTTCATTCAGCTGAGATATTATCTTTTCAAGGTCTTCAAATGAATCGCTTTTCTTGATCTTCGCAGACAGCTTCACTTCACCATCAAGCAGCCCCCTAAGGATTGTCTTTTCTTTGCTGATGTCCTCTTCGATTGCAGGCAAGTCTCTTGCAATAAAACTAATCTTTTCCACTATCATTCTATTATGATAGTTCACAAGGTCTTCAAAGGATTTCTGAAGGGATGGAACGAAAGCCTTTGCCTCGCTATAAAGCAGCTGTAACTGATCCATGTCAATGACAGAAATATCCTTCTCCATCTCATTCTTTGCTTCGTTAATCATGTCCCTTCTCAGTTCAAGTCTTGTGATGCTTGAGGATTTCCTGTTGATTTTGTATCTGATTTCATTGAGATCATCAAGGTCCCTTTCAAAGTCTTCATTGATGTTCAGCGAGTTCTTTTTCCTGTTTAGGTCCTGAATTTCATCATTGATGAGGTTGAGGGCAACTTCGTATGAATTTCGCTTTTCCTTCTTCTGAAGCCTGTCCATGTAGCTATGCTCCTGCTTGATTTCATTTGTCAGAATCTGTTTTCTAGCTCCACTGTCAACACCGCATCCTAGCAGGTAAAGATAGAGAGACTCATATTCAACATCTGATGTATACGGGTTCAGCGTCTTTAATGTCTTGTTCAGGCTATCATCACGATATCTGATATTGTGCGAAATGATCTGCCTGAATGTAGGCTTGTCATTATCATTATTTGGAAACAGTATGCTGCAAAGCATCTTTTCAAATTCCTTCTTACGGATTTGCTTTCCATCTATTCTCCGTATGTTCTTTTTTCCATTCAAAAAGTTTCTTTCAATCACCACTTTTTTTCTGCTGTTAGCATCCTTTGAGGAGCTGACCAAGGTAAGAGTAATGAGCACTTCATTTTCTTCAAGAAAGGCTTTTATCTCTTCATATCTTTTCCCCTTGTTCTCTTCATCTGTGTAGATATCTTTACCTTCCCCGCCAAGACAGAAGTTGATAAGTTTGAGTATTGTTGTCTTTCCGACATTGTTGCCTGTCATTGTCCTGTCGTCTGATGAAGGAGTATCATCAATGATGAGATTCAGCCCCTGCCTAAAATTAAGCTCACGTATAGTTGCAGTCTTATCTGAAATCACTAGGCTATCTATAAACATTTGGAAATCACCCCGTTTTCGTCAATGCTTGCTGCCTGAATGAGAAAAAGCCAGTCAAGACTGAGCATATAAATTGAAAAAGACATTGCATTTTCTTCCTTCAGTTCATGATAAAGCTCTACCATGCCTAAATTACCTTTGGCATTCAGTTTTGAAAGAATAATATAGCCATTATAATATATGCTCATTTCTGGATGAATATTATCAGGCATCAGCATGATTATAGCCCTCCGGATTGTAAAATATCTTGCATCTTATGAATGCATCAACTACCAGAATGCCAGCACAAACCTGAAGCTCATCTATCGGAATGGTAACAAAGTTGCTGCTTGCGGAAATAATATTCATTACTTTTTCTATCGTAAGAAGAAAAATATCAGTTGCATCGTTTTTTTCGTTTCTTGCCTTTATGTACTGGGTTTTAATAGACTGTAGGACTGAATATCTTTTGATTTTTCCTTCCCTGTCAAATTCATTGTAGATTTCATCTATCCTATGATAGTAGATCTTATAATCATCGATGATTTCCTGAACGCCTGTCAATTCGTTAAAGTCAATCTTATCCTGAATTGCAAAAGAGTTGATTTCAGGCGATGCTACTTCAATTTTCATTACTTCACTTGATAGGATGTTTAGAACAGTTGCAAGGTTGGACTCAATCTTTTGATAGCTCACATCATTACCAAGCTCATTTTTAATGAACTCATATAGATTTTTCAGTTCAGTAGTTGATAAGTTAAGGATCTTTCGCATTATTGTGTTAAGATCAATGATATCGGTATCAGGATTGAAGACTATTCCTTCAGGAGAGTCATACTTAGCAGCTTTTAATGAACGAGCGTCTAAAGAGACAGAAATAAAAACAAATCTGTAATTGGGATATCTGGAATAGATATTACTTTTCAGGGAAGATGAGATCTTTGTTCTAGTACAAGTAGACGATACCTGGGCAAGAATATGATTGGTTTCATCAAAAAGATCAATTCCCTCATAATTTTGTGAGATAGTATTCATATTTTTGAAATCATAGCCATACAGAAGATTGAGAAAGTCCCTAAAAAAATACTCAGAATGGATGTTCATATCCAACAGGTTCAGCCTGCCTCTACGTTTTATCTCGTAGACAAGAATAGACAGCCGGCTTTCAATAAAGTCAAAGTACATTTTTCTATTCATTTGTGCTTACCTCAAACAACTCATACTTTTAATCAGCTGGCAATCATGCAGATCCCGGAATGGAATTCTTCTTTTTCTAAAGAAAGTCCTTGAAAATCTCATAAAGACAGCTGTTATCATAATTCCCATATCAGAACAAGTTTTCTCTAGCTCAGTCTTTAAGCATGTATAAAGTTTAAAATTTATATTCGATGTTTTTTCCATATAGCAGTCCCCCAATAGTTACAAAATAATGATAACATAATGAATGCAGATGGCAACAGATAAAACAGTTCGTGAAAATATAAAATCATTTTAAAGTTATGGTAGAATCTATTATTTAATGGCATCCTTTCATAATTTCACAGTCATTTCCACCTTTTATAACTATCTGCAACATCCGCAATAAAAAAGTCCTGATAAAGGACTTTTTTATGAATATTCATTTTACTTCAGTCTTCTTTTTTGACTGGTCATGATCTCCTGTATTCTTTCATCATGAGCATCGCTGACTGCCTCGTTAAGAGATACAGTCTTTCCTACATTCGTAACATCCAGTTCCTTTAAGCAAGGCTGCAGCCACAGATACTCCCTGGCCATTCGCTGAACGATGACGGTCGCCTGCAGTAAATTGAGGTTTTTCCTGGATATATAGCCTGAACCCTGTCTGTGTTCGAATCCATGTTCTTCCAAATATCTTCTGATATCCATGTAGGCATTGTGCCAGTCTCCGTCAGGATACCACTCCTGCAGGGCCTTAGTGTCAAGGTCAAAGTTCAGGTACTTCCGGCTCATGAGAAATACGCTCTTTGCACTTCAATGAAATCTGCCTTGCAGTGTTCTATGTGGTCATCCAGGTCCCAGTCCCATGTCTCTACGCAGTCAAGAAAATAAGGGAACTTATCTGGAAAGGAAGCTGTGCAGCTGAAAGCGCCGATCTTCCCGTCACCATTGTAGAAGAAGACGCCATCTGATACTTCAGGTATTCCCTTTCTTTCAAAGAACTCCCTGATAGGTTCCATGGCTTCCTCCTCCGTCAGTCCATATTCAAGCAGCTTGTCTCCGTCAAATCTGATTGTCATTTTCATATGATATGGTCTCCTTTCTTCATAATAAGCATATTCTTAGCGAAATCTTTCATTATCGTAGTATGTCATATCCTGTGCCATCTGCTTCCTAAGGATGGACCAGGGAGACTGAAGGACATTCACTGTCTGCATGAAGCTGATATACCCTGCCAGCTCATCTACATCGCCAAAGAAGCGTTTGTATCCTTCCAGCAGGAGCCAGAGGACTGCCTCAGCCGCAACCCATATCATGATGAGCTCGAAGCCTCCTCCCTTGGTCAGAAGGTCCCCGATCATGGGGGTCATGCCAATGAGAATGTCCAGCAGGGAGATTCCTCCGGCGATGATGAAGCAGACGAGCAGCAGCCTGCCTGCAAGTGTCACGATAAGATGTGCTGCAACCCACAGCGTCCTGATAATGAATGCAATAAATGTCTTCATGATGGTCTCCTTCTCCCGTCAGTGCTGACGGGTGTTGCTTTTTGTATTTACATCATACCATAATGCCAGCGGAAATTGTGATATTTCATGATGATATCATGTCTTTTGTTCTGGCTGATGCCCTGAATATCATCTGCTGCTGGACACCAGCCAGGCGTCTGTCTTGTTGCTAGAACTCCATTTCAGCGGCAGCGTCATCAGGCTCAGGAACTGCATCTTCCTTTGGCTGGGAATCCTCTGCCTGCCCAGGCTTCTTCTTCCGTCCATGAGTGAAATAGCTTCTGTCCACGACAACATGCATGTCCAGCTTGCCCTTGAGCTTGCCATCCTCTCCTTCGATTTCCTTGAACTCTCCAATGAGGTGCCCCGTGAATGCAAATTCATCGCCCTGATGAAGATATGTCGTGATGAATTCTGCATTCTTGCCGAAGGCCATGCAGTCAATGAAGTTTGTGAATTTCGTGTTGACCTTGTAATAGTCTACCGCAAGGATGAAGCTCGTATAAGGCCTGTCATTGTCAAGCGTCTTAAGCTCTACCTCTGTTGCGATTCTTCCTAGTAAGTTGATTATGTTCATTATGATATCCTTTCCCTTCTACATTTTCAGGCATATTACCTCTTGATTGCAGTCCCTCTGCTCTCCTGCAAGGGATACATGAGCCTATGGACAATCCGCCTGCGTGATTCCAGATCCGTTGAATCAATCCATTCCTTCATGGATATGTTTCTGCTGCTCAGGAACTCTTCCAGGTCCTGTTTCCATTTTCTGTTATAGCCGTTCCGCAGCTCATCATTCCAGTCCATGCCCTCGCTAGGAGGCAGCTTTGCACTGACGTGAAGGCCGGGAAAATCCCTGTGTATGTTCCGTATGATTTCCCTGGCTGCACTGATGCCAGCCTCATCGTTATCCATCATCACAGTGACATCGCCGATTTCCTTGTGTCTTCTCAGCTGGCTATAGAGCGCCTCCTGCTTTGCGACTCCATTGAGGGACAGGTAGTGCGCCCTCTTGTAGTATTCAAGATCGCCGAAGATGGACTGGACGGACATGATGTCAATAGGCGCCTCGCATACGACGAGGGATGCCTGGGCGTTCGTGAAATGCAGCGTTCCTGCAAGTGGATTGATGAACATCTGTCCCTTTGAATAGTCACTTCCAGCGACATCACGGACGAACTTCCGGCTTCCAATGCTTCTTACGCTTGCAAACACAGGCTTCATGTCCTCTATTTTGCGCTTTACCGTCCTTGCATCGTCATATGAAACGAATACCAGCTGATCTATGCTGTATTCCCTTCCTGTCTTCTCGCTCCTTCCCTTCATGACTCCCTGGTAGAGCCATCCGTTATCCAGCCATCTTCCGATCACGTCATCATATATGCCTCTTCCTTCAAGATATTCTACAGCCTTCCTGTCTGTGTCCGCTCTTTCCGGAAGCTTCAGCTCAGGTGACGTCCTGCTCTCGGTTAGCTGGACAGGAGCATGGGCATCAGTTGCCAGCTCCGGCTCCCTGTCAAGAAGCCTGCAGAGGTAGCAGATGGAATAGTCCACTGACCTGAACCGGCGGTTTCCGGTTGCCTCCTCACCAAACTCCATGAGAAAGCTTACAGCCTTTCCTGATGCTCCCGTTGACCAGCGCTTGAAGCGATTGGTATAGGGCCTTATCTGGCAGCTGTCGTGCTCCTCCATCTCGAGATAGCTTCTCTTGCTGATGAGATGGTATCCCAGCCTTTCTGCCAGCATTTCAATACTGCAGCTGTCTGCCCTGGCTTTCATTTCTATTCTGTTGTCATTATTGATCTGGTTGTTCTTGTAAAGCGTGATCAGCTCCCGCAGCTCATCCTTCGAATAGCTCTCAGGATGATCAATGCCAAGAACCCTTGCATAGTTCTTCTGCTTCTGTGTTGCATCGCTCATTGTCCATATCCTCCTTTCCTGAGCGTCATTCCCTTCGGTTTCTGTCTTTCTTTCATGACTGTCTGGGTGCTTCTTGTCAGGAAGTATGAGCTTCTTTCCCGGAGCTCACGGGGGAGATATAGAGCTTCGGCGGCTGCAGCCGTTATTCTCGAGTATGCCCAGTCATATCCATACTTCTGTTCATGCTCCTGCTCCAGCTCGCTGACAGGCATTGCCTGGTACTCGCCAACAACCTCATCCCTGGGCTTGTTCTCAAGCCCGTTCTCCAGGTCGTAGTCTGCACAGCGCTCTGCCATTTCCAGCTGCTCCTCAGGCGTTATCACGTATCCCTGCCGGTAGGCTGAATACGGATCCTGGCCAAGCTCGTCACAGATGCCCTTCATGCTGAAGCAGGTCATTGCAAGAATCATCTGATCCCACCTGTCAAGCGTATCCAGGTCCTTCATGTCAACCGGATCAAGCAGCTGGCTGGCATCACCTCTCTCCTCAAGGTAGCTGGCAGCAAGGGCGAAGAAGTTCCTTTCATAATGGTTTTCCGGAATGTTCAGGCTGTATTCATTTCCATAGAAGCTGATGGTGAATTCCCACTGGCCATATCTCGTCATTCTATGTCCGGCATAGTAGTCCTGAAGCCCCTCAGGCGTTGTGAACCTATGTCCGTCCAGCTCTGCATAGATGTCACTCATTTCCTTCTTCCTCGCTCATTTCCTCTTCTCTTCTCGCAAAGGCCTGCTTCCTTATGCGGTCAATGTAGCCCTCCTCGACAAGCATGTGATCCAGGAAATCCCTGAAGACCTGCTCAAACAGCTCTCCCTGAGATATATCGGCATCATCGGCAAATTCCTTGAACTGATCAACCATTGTCGGATCTGCGCGGATTGTCATTGCCTTCTGGTATCTGTTTGTCTTGTAGTGTGCTTTTCTTTTTGTTTTCTTTTCTGCCATTTTCCTTTTCCTTTCGTGTAAGTCCTGCCCGTCACTGCTGACGGGCAGGCAGGTATTAATGAGGGCAATATATAAATGACCAGTTCGGGCGGTTTATTCTTACCCGGAATTGGGGAATTGTAAATCACCCGTTTTGCGGAGATTATTATTGCCATCATCATGCATTTGTTTTTTTCCTTGCCATTCCTATTCATCAGCAGAACCCATGGCCTCAAATTGACGGACAAGAGCATTGTAGTCAGCAGCGAATGCCTGACAGCTCTCCTGAGAGGGGCTGATTATGAACTTGCCATTTCTGTAGGAGCACTTCACGCCCAGGACCTTGCTCATCTTCCCTGCGCTTCTTTCGAAGAGATCCTTCTTTCTGGACATGAACTCCTTCAGGCGATCCCTTTCTGCATCCTTCTCCTCCATTCCATTTTCTTCAGCGACTTTCTGCTCCGGTTTTTCTTTACCGTCACCATGAATCGCATTGATGTACTTCTGGACCGTCGAAGGTGAGCACTGCATCCTGAATGCAATCATTTCCCTTGTCCCTATCTTTCTTGGATCAAGATTTGCAAAGTATGCGGTCGTTTCGTTCTTCCACTCCTGTTTCTGCGAGGCGCTTGCCAGCTCAATGGCTCTCATCAGCATCCTTACATGTCCAAGCTTTGCGCTCTTCTCATCTTCCCTGACGATATTGGAATCGCACATCTGAAGAAGCTCCTCGTACTCATCTGCCGGCTTCGGCCTTACCGAGCACTGCACTTCCGGATTATCAAGCCTTCCGTGATCATAGAGCGCCCTGAGCGCCGTATAGCGTCTCTCACCGCCTATAAGCGTATAGGTCCCGTCGCCATTGGGATAGACTTCAAGAGGACTGTAGAGGCCATCCCTGTCGATGGCATCCGAAAGTTCCTCGATCTGGACGATAGGCATCTCGTTGAGCCTGTTGGTCATGATATCATCTAGGTCTATCATCATGTAACGTGCCTTGCCGTTCTGCTTTCTTTCCTTCTTTGGCATCAGCGCTGATAGTCCTGCATCCATTATCCCTCACCTCCTTCGCCAATTTCTTCAATCAGCGAGCGGAAATCGCCGCCGATCCTCGAGTCCGTGTCAAGGATGAAGCTTCCCACCTGAGCCGTTCTGGAAGCTATTGAATCCTGGTAGCCTATTGTCGTCTCGTAGAGGCATTCAGGGAAGATCTCCTTCAGCTTGCTGATATAGAGATCCTGTTCCGGACGTTTTCCTCTGTGGATCATCGTCATAAGCACATGAACCCTTATGTCAAACAGGTCCTGATCCCTTTCAAACTGCTCTATGTTTTCAACGGTTGTCACAAACCCCTCTAGCTCCGAAATGCCAACGGGCAGAGGAATTATGACATCCTGGCTTACAAGCAGGGCATTGATTGTTATGATGTTGTAGGTAGGTGCATTGTCTATGATTGCTACGTCATATTCCCTTCTCACTTCCCTCAGCGCGTGCTTCAGGCGGCTGAATGGCACCCTGTTGGTGACGGTCAGGGCTGCTGAAGTATTGATCAGCTCATGTCTCAGCGACGGGATGACATCCAGCGTCCCGCCTACATCCGTGTGCATGATGCATTCCCTGACGATTCCAGGGCTGTCCAGTGCCGCTTCCGACAGCACGGTGTTGATGTCCTTCTGCACCTCCGAGTGTGAATAGATGAAGTCCTTGAGCTCCCTGCTGACGCTGAAGAGGTCCTTTTCCTGGGGATGGAAGTCCCCAATGAATTCCTTTCTTGAGACTCTTCTGTAGTTGTCCATGAAGTATCTTGTTGCATTTCCCTGAGGATCCAGATCTATCAGGAGGACCCTCATGCCCTTGTCGCTCAGCCCTTTTGCCAGATTGACGCTCGTGGTAGTCTTGGATACTCCGCCTTTTTCGCTCATTACGCTTATTACTCTCATAGTTTCTCATTCCTTTCCTTTATCTGAGAAGCACCACCTAGCCTATTGATATTCATTGCAGCTAGACAGGCTACATGATGCTTCATGAAGAGGTATCTCCTGCTGACGGGCAGCCTGACATGGCCGCTCCATATGATGGGACAGGTCCGCCAATACCTGTGGCGAATCTGCCTGCATCCATCATGATTCCGTAAGGAACTTCGCACCAACTGTCGTCTTCCTCAGCGATGTCCCGGAAAGGTCACTCAGGATAAGGATAAGTCGTGGTGCAAGTATCATTGTCCCATGCCCAGCATCATGTCATCCACTGTCATGTGGATCTAGCCCTGGCTAGTGTCTTGTCGCTAAAGGACCCATCCTGCATAAAGCAGGTACTGTAATCAGCCTCTAGGAGTCCCGTCATGGCGCAGCCAGGACAAGCAACACTGAGCATGCAATGTCGTCAGCATGACTATTCTTTTGTCAGTGATCCGGGCTCAGCTGGCCCGCAGGACAGCATCAGCGGGAACCGTACTGAGGCTGCCCTGCCGGCCAGCGAGAGCTTTCTCTATTAAATAGACAAGTAACCTTCGGTTACTTATATATTTAATTTTTCATTGAATTCATGGAGCTATTTCTGATTGCCATCTGTCTTGGCGAGACGCTCGCCAGAACATCTCCTGCTCAGGCGCAGTGCTTCGTCTAAGTACTGGGCTGAGCCCCGGTATATCTCATCCACGAAGACATCAAATCCAAGCGTACCCCACATGTCGTCAACCTGCTCTATCACGAGCACGTGCTCATTAATTCTATGCACAACATTCTCAATCATCCGGCTTCCTCCTTACAGCTCATACCATTCCCTCACCACGGCATTGCATCTGGCGTCCAGCTCATTGAGATAGCCGTCAAGGCACTGCCTAAGTGACTCCATGTTGGCCTTGTAGGTGTTCCACTGGATGTTGTACCCCAGGCAGAGCGTCACGCCGTCAATGCTTGCCTGTTTATCGTAAAGTCTCGAACGTATCTTCTGGATCGTTCTCCTGAGCTCGACTGACAGGTATTCGTCCTCATCAAGCCCGCCTTTGGAAAAGCGATCGAACAGCGCAGCTAGGCGTCTGTTCATGTCCCTGATAATGTCATTCCTCAGTATCTTCTTGTAGAGCGTTGACTTCTTCTGACCCTTCTTGAAGCGTACGAGCTTGAAGTAATGGCAGTTGCCTGCATACTGGTCAGCAATCATGTTCTTCAGCGTCTCCCTGAGGACTTCGCGGGCATAGGAGAAGAGCTTCTTGAAGCCGGATACGCCGGCATACTTGAAGATGCGGCATTCGGTAGACGAGACATCCCTATGCTTCTTCTTGATGGGGTTGCCGTCCTTGTCTAGCTTGATTTCCCCCCTCTTGCGAAGGCGGATGTTGCCTTCGCTGTAGGCATGTCCCCTTGTCTCCGTCTCAGGATTCCACCAGTAGTCATGCTCGTATCTCTCATACTCATCAGCGCTCTCCCTGAACGGCCTGCTGAAGAGGATGATGTCTGCCGTGCACTTTGTCAGCGAGTGACTGAGGCTGAAGACCCACAGCAGGTTCCTTTCCCTGATCTTGATATCGAATCTGTACAGGAAACTGCGGATGAGATCCGCATATGCAATCCCGCGGGGCAGCACCGTTGGCAGCATGACTGTCAGCCTGTGTGCGTAGATGTTCTTGTACGTCTTTCCTGTTGCTCTCTTCTTCCTGTAGTTGGCAAGATGATCATCCTTGTAGGCCACCTGCTTCTCGATCAGCTCCTCATAGTTGCTGAATACGCTGTGAACCTTTCTCTCCTCCAGGAACGCCATCAGCTCTTCCCTTCCAATAGTGCTGTATTCAACATATGTTCCTTCGCTTGCCGTGCTGTCCAGCCACTCCGTAATTGTCTTCTCTTCCATCGAAAAAAGGGCTCCCTTCTACGGGAGCCCTTCGCCTTCTTGTGCATATTGCTTTTCTTTTTTTAGTTTTGGAGTATCATTAGGTGCCAGTTGATTATGAGTCTTGGAAACAAGACTTTTTTCTTTTTCTAAAAGAGGTGGAACTGATATGATCCCCTAAAGGTAGACAGTACAAATACACAAAATGTACTGCCCTGCTTTTAGGGGGTTTTATTATGGGAAGAAAAGCAAAATATACATTTGAACAGAAACTTCAGGCTGTACTGGATTATCAGTCAGGAAAGAAATCAGCAGTTGATATTGCCTTTGAATTAGATATGGGGAAAAATGGTGACAACAGAATACGTGAATGGTCGAATCTCTATAAAGCTAACGGGCAAGAAGCTCTCAAGCCTAAAGAAAGAAATTCATCTTACTCAAAAGAATTCAAAGATATGGTCGTTCAGGATTATGTACAGAACGGACTGTCACCGGACGAACTGGCAACAAAA
>NZ_JNKU01000022.1 GCF_000702165.1 Sharpea azabuensis DSM 18934 | reverse complement strand
TTCTACGATTTCCACCCCTTTGTACCTGCAGAGTTCCTTTATGATTTCCTTAAGGTCTTTTCGATATTGACCATATATTTCTTTTCGTCTATACTTTGGTGTGAATACGATATGGTATGTGCAATACCATTTTGTATGCGATAGCGAATTGGCTTTATGAGCCATGAGACATCACCGTTCCTTTCTTTTTTAGCGGTAACTTGAACACTTACCATTATAGAAGGAACGGTGATGTTTTTGTATAACTGTCTTGCCATCCACCTGCATAGCAGGTGGTTTATTGTTTCACGTCCTACGTACGCTCAACTGTCTAAAGACTAGATACAAGCTTCGCTTGTACTACAATACAAAAGAGGTATGATTTCATACCTCCTATTTCTTCTCTTTTGGTGTTTTAATAATGGTTTTACATTCAGGATAGTTTGAACAAGCCTTAAACAAGCCAAAACGTCCTCGTTTCCAGACAACATCAGCACCACAATTTGGACATTTATCACCAGTTGGCTTTCCAATCAGTTCATCACCTTCACGTGGCTTCTTCTTGATATATTTGCAGGTTGGATAGTTCGAACAAGCTTCAAATTCACCATAACGTCCACGTTTATAAACCATTGGTGAACCACACTTTGGACAAGTCTCACCAGTTGGCTGACCAGTTCTGTCATTAGGATCTTTTTTGATATATTTACATTCAGGATAATTTGAACAAGCAACAAACTCTCCATAGCGTCCTTTACGGATGACCAAGTCACCACCACATTCAGGACATTTTTCACCTGTCTTCTTTGGTTCAATTTTTTCCATTTCCTTGTTTGCCTTATCAAGCAATGGTTCAAACTTGTTTTCAAAGGTTGTGATGGCATTGAGATAAGTATCTTCCCCATTCGCAATCTCATCTAATTCATTTTCCATCTGGGCCGTATATTCAACATTAATGATTGGATCAAAGTATTCAACAAGCTTTTCATTCGTCAGCATGCCACTTTCTGTTGGCTTAAACGTCTTATCCACCATTTCGACATATTCTCTTGCCACAATCGTATCAATAATTGTCGCATAAGTAGATGGTCGACCAATGCCAAGTTCTTCAAGTTCCTTAATTAGCTTAGCTTCGGAATAACGAGCTGGAGGATTGGTAAAGTGCTGTTCTTTATCAACCTTCTGGCTTTCAAGGTGTTCACCTTCAACAAGTTCTGGTAAGAATGTGTCCTTGTTTTTCTCATACTGACTATAAACCTTTAAGTAGCCATCAAACTGAATGCGTGAACCTGATGCATTGAATTTATAATCATTATTGTCTAATATAACACTTGTCGCATCCACCTTAGCCGCACACATCAATGATGCAAGAGCACGGGCATAGATAAGTGAATACAATTTGTATTGATCCGTATTCAAATGACTCTTAATTGATTCAGGCGTGCGTGTAATATCTGTTGGTCGAATGGCTTCATGAGCATCCTGTACATTTTCTGTCTTATTTGAAACCTTCACACGCCCTACATACTGCTTCCCATAATTTTCTTCAATATAATCATGAGCAGCACTAATAAATTCTGGTGCTAAACGGATTGAGTCAGTACGCATGTAAGTGATAAGACCAACTGTCTCACTGCCAATATCCACACCTTCATATAACGACTGGGCAACTTGCATTGTACGCTTTGCCTTAAAGCCTAGTTTTGTGCTTGCTTCTTGCTGTAATGTAGAAGTGATGAAAGGTGCTTTAGAATTTCTGCGCTTAACAGTTTTCTTGAGCGTCTCAATGACAAATTCCTTATTTAAAGCATTATAGACAGCATCTGTTTCTTCTTGTGAAGAAAGCTTGATTTTCTTATTCTTGTATTTTGAAAGATCAGCTGTAAATTCCATGCCATCTTTGACAAAATGTGCTTGTACGCTCCAGTATTCTTCAGGTACAAACTTATTAATTTCTGCTTCACGTTCACAAATAAGTCTTAAAGCTACTGACTGCACACGGCCAGCAGATTTACTTTTAATCTTACGTTGTAAAAGCTTAGAAAGCTTAAAACCGATAATACGATCAAGTACACGTCTTGTTTCCTGGGACTTTACAAGATCCTGATCGATCTGACGAGGATGCTGCAGGGCTTCAGTGACGGCACGCTTTGTCACCTCGTGGAAAACAACACGGTTATCCTCATCCATTGGAATACCAAGTACCTGTGCTAAATGCCAGCTAATCGCCTCTCCCTCACGGTCAGGGTCGGTTGCAAGATAGACTTTATCTGCATCTTTTACATATTGTTTTAGTTCTTTTACAACATTCTTCTTATCTTTATTGATAGTATAGCTTGGTTCATACCCATTCTCAACATCAACACCTAATCCACCTTTGCCCGATGTTGCAAGATCACGAATATGTCCCTTTGATGATGTAACCACATAATCCTTACCAAGATATTTACCGATGGTTTTAGATTTAGATGG
The DNA here is from genome assembly GCF_000702165.1 of Sharpea azabuensis DSM 18934. Classification (GTDB taxonomy): domain Bacteria; phylum Bacillota_I; class Bacilli_A; order Erysipelotrichales; family Coprobacillaceae; genus Sharpea; species Sharpea azabuensis. The sequence goes on along the minus strand of NZ_JNKU01000022.1, from coordinate 41,919 downwards.
TGATTCGACAATTACTAGAGAGCTCATACACCAAACCTCCTTACGTTTTTCTATTATTAATCATATTTCTTGAAATTGTCAACATTAATATAATTCCTCAATAATATCTTCCACCTTCATAACAAGCTTTGCCCCTTGGTCAATCAACTTATTACAACCACCATGATCATAGATCCGGCCGGGAATCGCAAAGACATCTTTCCCTTGTTCTAGAGCACATCCGACAGTTATCATTGTCCCACTTTTTTCTTGTGCCTCAACAACAAGAAGGCTACTTGATAATCCAGCGATAATTCTATTGCGTTTGGGAAAATCAATACGCCGAGGCATTTGATCAAAGGGGATTTCAGATATAATGAGATGCTCATGTTTCATGACATCATAGATATCCGTATTGCTTTTAGGATAGATATAATCAATCCCCCCACCTAATACAGCCACAGTATGACCATGATAGCGCATAGCAGCCCGATGACTTGCGCCATCAATGCCAATAGCCATCCCCGATACAATGGTCAGATGGTGCTCTACAAGTCCTTTGACAAGATGATTAGTTGCATAAAGGCCATAATCCGATGGATGACGCATGCCAATAACACCAATTGATGGCTCATTCAATAATTCGATATGGCCATAATAAAAGAGTACAAAAGGTGGGCATTGTATATTCTTGAGGGCAGAAGGATAATGCGGCGATAAAATTGTCACATAGTTTGAATGAAGCTTGGCCTTAAGTGCCATTGCTTCATCTTGATTGACTTCTTCTTTATTTTGTACGGCTTGCATGATGGCATGAAAATCTCCCCGATACTTCAATGCAAAATATAATAATACTTCCTCCATCACATATTCCCCTTCAAAAAGGCATCCTGATCCATCTGGTCAATGATTTCAATAATATCATGGAACAGCAAGCCAAAGAATTCAGCAATCTCATCATGATGAAAATAACTATAAAGAAGCGTCCCAAGAACAACAATATGTTCAGTCAGTCGTGGCTTTTGATCATACTTCAGGCTATAAGTTCTAACATTGTCCTCAACAAGTTCAGCTTTCAAATACATCACCTGGACATTCTTAAGCTGACAAAAGTCCTCAAGCATACCCGTCACTTTCATGACAGCCATGACGTCTTCAAAGCCTTTAAGAAAAATATCGACATTAAAATCTTCATCATAGCCAAACAACAAGAACACTTCATGATAAAGATCATCAAAGAGCCTCTTCTTATTCACATCATCCATTTTAACACATAACCTATTTTGAATTACTTCAATACTTGTCACCACCCTCATAATTTCATCCCCTTTCGAATGAGGATATTCGCCCTTCTCTCGACATCAAAATATAATTCATCCGCAATGAGCTCAACACATCTTGCTTCACTTTCACAAAGACTATTGCCTAGAATAATACTTAATACAAGAGCTTTCTGCCGGTAATTCAAATTGTCATAGAAAGAAGAAAAGTGAAAGGAATGTTCTTCCTTAAAAACACCTATATCCTTAAAATTTAATATGTTAAGCATATTAGGAGAAAGCTTATTTGTAGCTCGTAAGTAATTGGCATTCGTGCTTATATCGTAAAAAACGGCAAAACGCTTGATAAAGGGAGCACTCTCGTTCATGTTGAAACGACCATTATGCATGATAATTTCTAACAATGCATTGGCAAGAAAAAGATGACCTCCACTTAAAAAGATCGATTGCTTCTGGTTGATTACAATTGTGCCTTCATGACATAGATGAATATGACATATTTCATTTTCCATTTAAAAAACACCTCCTATTTATTTATTCGTAAATAAAAGGCATTTTTCTCACCTAAAAAAGAAAAAAATAAAAAAACATCTCAATTAGAGATGTTTAAAGTGTTGTGACAATACCATAAATTAGAACAATCAGTCCTAAAACAATACGATACCAGCCAAAAACCTTGAAATCATGCTTCTTGATGTATCCCATTAAGAACTTAATAACGATCATGCTTGTCACAAATGCAACAATACAGCCAACAAGCAAGACCATAATTTCTGTAGATGTAAAGGCTAAGCCAAATTTTGCAATCTTCAGCAAGCTTGCCCCAAACATGACAGGAATTGCTAAAAAGAATGTGAATTCTGCAGCTACCGTACGGCTAACGCCAAGCATTAATCCACCTAGGATTGTTGCACCAGAACGTGAAGTTCCTGGGAATACTGCTGCAATAACCTGGAAAACACCAATAAGTAAGGCTGTCTTGCCATTTAATGTCTTTAATGAATGAATTTTTGGACTTAAATCTTTATTTTTATTTTCAATAATGATGAAGCCAACACCAAAGACAATTAAAGCAATGGCTACAACCCAATAATTATAGAGATGAGCATCAATCCAGTCATCAAATAAAATACCAATAATAGCAGCAGGAACACAAGCTAGAAGAATCTTTAACCAAAGATCAATAATGTCCATATTGACATAACGCTTATAGCCTGTTTCTTTTGAATCATTTCTAAAAGGCCAAATCTGCTTCCAGAAAATGACAACAACAGCTAAGATTGCCCCAAGCTGAATGACGACTTCATACATGCTGTAGAATTGAGGTGAAGTCAATTTTTCAAGTGAAATAAACTGATTCAATAGAATCATGTGGCCGGTTGAACTGATTGGAAGCCATTCCGTAATCCCTTCAACAATACCAAATAAAATACTTATTAAATATTTAAGCATACCCATTCTCCCTTAAAACAATATTACCTTAACATAATTGATAACTTTTTCAATATCATTCATCATCAAAGATTGATAATTGTTTATTTAGCACATCCCTAACAGGTTTAAAAGAACGACGATGAATAGGACAAACACCATATTTTTCCAATGCTTCTTTATGTGCTTTTGTGACATAGCCCTTATTTTTTTCAAAGCCATATCCAGGATAGAGCTTGCCATATTCTTTCATGATCCTGTCTCTTGTGACTTTAGCCAGAATGCTTGCGCCACCAATCGACATACTTTTTGCATCACCTTTGATTATGGATAGATGATCAATAGCCCCCTCACCTAGAGGCATGGCATCAGTCAAGGCGAAATCAGGCTTGACGCTAATGCGGTCAATAATACGACGCATTCCCGTCCGGCTTGCTTCATAGACATTCAGTTCATCAACCTCTTCAACCGAGATAATTTCAATGTCAAACGCCAAAGCATTTTCAACAATAAAATCATAAAGCAATTCACGTTTCTTTTCAGACAATTTCTTACTGTCATTAATCCGTTCATCATAGAAATCTTTTGGAAAGATCACACCACCAACAACTAATGGACCTGCCATTGGTCCGCGCCCAGCTTCATCTAAACCGATAATGGTATGATAGCCTTTCATGTAAGCTTCATTTTCAAATTGTAATCTCTCACACATCGGCTTTCTCCCATGTAATGCCACCAAACACGCCATCACTTAAATCCTTGAAAAAGACATCCTGAACTCGTTCATAGTCAATTTCCCCCTTCAATAAGGGTAAATGGCGAATCTTTGCGATTTGTGCATAGGCATCAAGAACCCAATCTTCATCCTCATTGAAAACAAGATCATAGCGCCCTTTTAAGGCATCAGGATAATTCTTATTGAGATAGCCTAAAGCATAAATAAAGAGCTCATCAAGAGGCAGGATATCACGCTTGATTGAGCCAATCAGGGCAACATTTCGCGCTATTTCAAGATCATCATACTTTGGTGGAAGAACACCCGGAGTATCAAAGAGCTCAAAATCCTTATTTACACGAATAATCTGTTGGGCTTTCGTAACCCCAGGCTTATTGCCAGTAACTGTTGCCTTGCGCTTTGCCAGGGCATTGATCAAAGTTGATTTGCCAACATTAGGCACCCCCACAATCATCGCTCTGATGGCTCTTGGCTTGAGTCCTTTGCGTGCTTCTTTTTCGCGTTGTTCTTTTAAGATTTCAAGACAATAATTAATGATTTTATTTGTATCTTTAAAGTGCTTTAAATCAATGGCCATCGCCTTATAGCCACGTTCTTCAAATTTTTTTATCCAGGCATTCGTACACGCCTGATCAGCTAAATCCTTCTTGGTCATTATAACAAGACGGGGTTTATTCTTTAAGAGTCGATCAAATGTATGATTACGTGAAGAGAAAGGTGCTCTTGCATCAACAAGTTCAATAACCATATCAACAAGCTTTATACGCCCTTCAATTTCCCGCTGAGCTTTTGCCATATGCCCAGGATACCATTGTAATTGTGCCATCATATCCTCCTATTGTATTTTCTTAAAATGACTCAATGGAAAGACAACTACACCATCCCGGCTACTAATATCCTGCAGTGAAAAAGGACCAAGTTCACGCGAGTCGGTGGAATGGAGTCGATTATCTCCCATCAAGAAATACTGATTCTTTTTTAAAGTGATTGTGAAATCATTTGTCATACTATCTTGTAAAAAGGGTTCCTTGATATATTGTCCATTAATATAAAGCTTATTATCTCGATATTCCATCTTGTCAAAGGGCATGCCAATAACGCGCTTGACAATATTTTCATTAAGCTGGTGACTATAGGCAACAACGATATCAAATCGCTTCAAAGACTTGATGGAGTTTCTATTGCTTAAAAAGAAGTCATGATCATAAAGTGTTGGTTCCATCGAACGTCCATCGACCAATACGGGTAAGGTATTGATTCTAATCGTTAGAGAGAATACTAGGACAATCAATAAAAACAATACAACATTCTTATATTTTTTCATATACATTCCCCCTAGAAAAAAAGGAATGGAGGCAAGCTCCATTCACTCTTTTTAGTCCTGACGAATTTCTTTAATTCTAGCAGCTTTACCAGATAAACCACGTAAGTAGTGTAATTTAGCACGACGTACTTTACCGATTTTAGCTACTTCGATATGATCGATAATTGGTGAATGAATAGGGAATACTCTTTCAACACCTACCTGGTAAGAAATCTTTCTAACTGTGAAAGTTTCACCAATGCCTTTACCTTTTCTAGCAATGCAGACACCTTCAAATAACTGTAAACGTGTCTTATTACCTTCCTGAATCTTAACGTATACTTTTAAAGTATCACCTGGCTTAAAAGTAGGAACGTCATTTCTTAACTGACTCTTTGTAATTTCGTCAACTAACTGCATATTCATAATTATGCTTCCTCCTATAGATATAATGTCTTCAAAGCTCATTCGTATATAACCAGCGGAGCTCCTGCGTCTTTACGACTGTGATATAATAGCACTATTTGATACTTTAATCAATCATTTTTATTGATTTCACGCATCATTTCTGCTTCTTCTTTTGTAAACTGGTGTTTTTCTAATAAATCCGGGCGTTTACGTTTTGTTTTTAATAGCGACTGATAAAGGCGCCATTTACGGATATTTTCATGATGACCACTTAATAAGACATCAGGAACACGACTGCCTTCATATTCAGCAGGCTTTGTATATTGTGGATATTCTAATAAGTCGTTGGTAAAAGAATCGTCTTCATGACTGCTTTCTCTTATTGCCCCTTCGAGTAAACGCACCACGCTATCAGCCACAACCATACTGCCAAGCTCACCACCCGTTAGCACATAATCACCAATCGATAACTCAACATCAACATAATCTCTAATACGTTCATCAAAACCTTCATAATGACCGCAAATAATCACCAGATGCTTTTCTAATGAAAGCTTTTCTGCATAGTGCTGTGTATGTCGCATTCCCTGAGGTGACATAAGAATGACTAATGAGTCCTTTGTCACAACAGTTTTTAAGCAATCCAATAGTGGCTGACATTTAAGGACCATGCCGGCTCCCCCTCCATAAGGTGTATCATCCACACTTTTATGCTTATCCAAGGCAAAATCTCGAAAGTTATGGATTTCAATTTCAACAACACCCTTATCGATGGCACGCTTAATGATTGAAGTATGTAAGAAGCCTTCAAACATTTCAGGAAAGAGTGACAGAATATCAATCTTCATCAATAAACCCCGCAATCAATTCCACATCAATACGTTTCTGATCAATATCAACATTCTTGACAAACGCATCCACCTTAGGAATAAGAACCTGTTTGCCATTGTAATCAACAACAAAGATATCCTGATATGTATTATCCTTTAGATCTACAACCTTACCAATTTCCTTGCCATAGTTATAAACCATACAGCCAATATAATCAGAAACATAATGTTCATCTTCATCCAATAAGCTTTCATCACGATAGGCATAGAGAAAACAGCCCTTATACTGTTCCACAAAATTAATATTTTCCAAATCCTTAAAAGTAATCAAATCATAGCCCTTATGAACACGATGACGGCTAATTTCCAATTCAACATCTTCATTATGAAAACGTACAAAGAGACTATTTCCAACCTGAAATCTTTCATCAGGAAAATCTGTATAAGCATCCACTTTCAATTCACCACGGATGCCAAATGTATTCACAATCTTACCTACTCTAACCTTTTCCATATCCACCTCAATAAAAAAGAGATGTCAGCGACATCCCTTATTCTTCACCATAAGATTCAAACTTGATATCTAAACGCTTATTGTTCATACGGCTTGGCACACTCATTAATCTTCTAATGGAATTCGCCATAATACCGTGTCTGCCAATGAGTCTCGCAATATCTTCATGATCAGCATAGACAACAAGAGTTAATGTATCTTCATCAAGTGAAGGCATTTCTCTTACCTCTAAACGATCCTTATTGTGAACTAATTCTACAGCGATATCATGTAATGTCTTAACGTAATCCATAGGCTAAGCCTTCTTTGAATCTGCGAATGCCTTCATGACGCCTTCTTTAGAAAGGATGTTCTTTACTGTATCTGAAGGCTGAGCACCTTTTGATAACCAGTTTAAAACTTCTTCCTTATTTAATGTCACTTTTGCTGGATTCTGTCTTGGATCATATGTACCTAACTGAGCAATGAAACGACCATCTCTTGGTGCTCTTGAATCAGCAGCTACAATTCTATAGAAAGGAGCCTTCTTAGCGCCCATTCTTTTTAATCTAATTTTAACAGCCATGTGTATATCCTCCTTTAAGTTGCATTCCAAGTATAACATAAGAAAGACAAGTGTCAAGTATTTTTACTTAACACTTAATCTTTTTCTTGATGAATCGGCATGATATCAAATATATATTCCTGATCATCTTCAGCTTTTAGACAATATTCATCAAGCACTGGGGCACCCCAGCTATCATCACCACCAACACCCATCTGTTTATTCATGATTGTCAGGTAGGTATAGTAGCTTCTTTCTGGCAATTCATATTGATGCAAGGTGGCATCAATCATCTGCCAGCTAAATGGCAGAGCTGTGAATTCGAAAGGTGCATCAACCATCGTAAAACGCAAGCCTTCCTCATCATGATCGAGCAATGTGACTTCCCGCACATCCGTACGGTTCCCACAAGCTTGTGGCTTGAGATATGGCGTAAGATTGTCTTTAACTGTTGATTCAAAGAAACCGATACGGCTGCCCTTCTTACGATCAACATAGTTTTCATGTGGTCCTCGCCCTAGATAGCTGAAATGATCGAGCTTGTGGCTTAAAGTAAAGAGTGTGCCAAAAAGTGGAACTTCAGGTAAATGAGGCTGTCCATAGTAATGATATTTCACTCTAACAATACCAGGTGAGCGTACATAATAAGTCAGTTCAACACGAACTCTTGGCTGTAATAAAACAGTATATTCATATGTAATGCTTACTTCATGCAAGTCTTCTGCAATATGATAGTTCATATTCGTTAGCGCCTGCGCATTAGAAGCTCCATTCCAGACATTACTTGTAAAATGATGGGCATATCCTCTTTCATTATCCGTTGTAGCACGCATAAAGACAGGACGTGGTCCACGGATCATATATTCCTTATTGCGATATTTAAGTGAAGATAAGCCTTCTTGTGAGAAGAGAACTTCAAAGTCTTGACATTTAACGCCTAAATCACCATCTCCAGGTATCACCACAAGTGGTTCTTCAACATAAGGCATATCATTATAACGGCCTAAGACACACTGTCCAAATGCGACTTCAAATCCCTGATCTGCCCATAAGCATTGTTCTTTTAGATGCGCACTAACCGTGAGAATGACTTCACCAGGATGGAATGTTCCAAAATCAATTGGGACATGGATTTCTTCTTGCGGCTTGACGATGGCTTCAAATGCTCCTTCCCTGATGACTTCTTTTCCCTGTGTTGCCTGGTATTTGAAAATGAGATCAGATGTGTCTTTGAAAAGACGTTTGGAACGAATAGATACCCCTGATTCATCAACCTTCAAGATGATATCCTGATATTGGTATTTGACTTCATCTGCTTTAGGAGATGGCATGCGATTCGCAAAGACAATCCCATCGCCACAGAAGTTATAATCCGTATTGCGGTCATCAAAGTCTCCCCCATATCCTAAAACCTTTTCACCAAAATCATTCGTATGGCTAATTGCCTGATCAATATAATCCCAGATAAATCCACCTTGATATTTCTCATATTGATCTTCTAGTTCGATATATTTCTCCATGCCTCCTAAGCTATTGCCCATGGCATGCATATATTCACAGCTGATATAAGGCTTCTTTGGCGCATTTTGAAGATAGTCTGCTATGTCTTTGGCTTTGGCATACATCCTGCTTTCCATATCCGTTGCCTCACTATAGTCTCTATTCCAAGTGCAGCCTTCATAGTGAACAAGGCGTGTAGGATCCGTCGCTCTAAAATAGTTGGCCATATTGACAATATCCTCGCCCGCATAGCTTTCATTGCCACAACTATAAATAAGAACACTTGGATGATTCTTATCACGCTCCAACATACTTTTAGCACGAGCAAGGACACATTCCTGCCATTCTTTAAGATTGCCAGGTATATTCCAGCTTGGTTCTAACTGACCAAGTTTCTGCCATGATCCATGGGATTCCATATTTGTTTCGTCAATTAAGTAAATACCATACTGATCACATAAGTCATACCATTCATTGACATTAGGATAATGAGACGTACGTACAGCATTAATATTATGTTGTTTCATGAAACGAATATCATAAAGCATTTCCTCATGGGAAATAACACGCCCATTATCACAGCTAAATTCATGACGGTTAACACCTCTAAATACAATTCGCTTTCCATTGAGCTGCATGATGCCATCACGCATCACAAACTCCCTGATACCAACATTGACTGGTACAATTTCTAAGCATTCGTTTTGATTATAAACTTCAATAACCAGCTGATAGAGATAAGGGTCTTCACTGCTCCATAAGTGTGGATTATCTAAATCAAAAGAGAAAGTTGTATCACATCCTTCATAAGATGCAACCACATCTTCATCCTCCATCAATTTTGCCTTAAAATGAAAGTCTTTACCAACCATCCTTAATGCAACATTGACCTTAGCCTTTTGATACATGTCACTTAAGGGTGTTGTCACATGGACATCTTCAATATAACAATCAGGTAGGCCATATAAAGCAACTTCTCTAAAAATGCCAAAGAACCGCCACATATCCTGATCTTCTAGCCAGCTTCCCGAACAATGCTTAAAGACTTCCACGGCAAGTTTATTAGTGCCAGAAAGGATATAGGGTGTTATATCGAACGAACTAGGTGTAAAAGAGTCTTCACTATAGCCTACAAAATGTCCATTTAAATAGACATTCATAGCACTCTCAACACCTTCAAAGCGCAGAATGATATGTTTATTAGCTAAACTAGGCTTAATAGAAAAATTACAAATATAGCTTCCAACTGGATTATCCGTCTTGCTGACATAGGGAGGTCTTAAATATTCATGGCCATCCCATGGATAGAGCGTATTAATATACTGCATTTGTCCATAGCCCTGCATTTCAATATGACCAGGGACCTTAATTGTCTTAAAATCATGATAATCGACATTTTCTGCTTTATAGAAAGTTTTATTTCGCATATCTGGATTTGGTGCATAGCTAAAAAGCCATTCGCCGTTCAGCGATTGCTTAAAACTCTCTTGATGATTTTTTAAGTCTTCATAATGACGATAGTGCTTATGACTACTTGTTGGTTTGAGAACATTGATGGCAAAGACCTCAGGATTCTCTAGATAGCTTAAATCTACTTCAGACATATTCTTCCTCCCATTTGACAATATCATTATAGATGGAAACTAAAATATTGTAAACGGTTTCTTGAGAGACAAAAAAGCCGCTTAAGCGACTTCCTGATTGTGGCTATAGACAATCTTGCCACCACAAATTGTATAACGCACACGACCTTTGACGCGACGGCCAATAAATGGTGAATTGTGACTCTTGGAATGAAAATCAGCTTCACTGATTACCCATTGTTCATTTTCATCAAAGATACATAAATCTGCATCCTTACCAACTGTAATCGTTCCCTTATCCATACGGTAGAACTCAGCTGGCTTAAGGGTCATCTTTTCAATCACATCTTCCACCTTCATAAAGCCAGGTTCAACCAAAGCTGTTAATGAAAGAGCTAATGATGTTTCTAGGCCAATCATTCCTGAAGGTGCACCATGAACAATGCCCTTATCCTTTTCTTCTTTGGCATGGGGAGCATGATCAGTAACAATCATATCAATTGTTCCATCGACTAAGCCTTCAATCAATTTCATGCGATCTGTTTCGCTTCTTAGTGGTGGATTGACTTTTGCATTAGCCCCCTGGGTAAGAACATCTTCCTCAGTTAGGGTGAGATGCTGAGGGGTAACTTCAGTCCAGACATCAACGCCCAGATTTTTCATAAAGCGAATGATATCAACACTCGTTCCTGAGGAAAGATGCTGAATATCAATACGACAGCCGGTTTCTTTTGCCAGGAGACAATCTCTTGCCGTAATCGTTTCTTCGGCTAAATGGCTCGCTCCAGCAATTCCAAGACTATCTGCTATCGGTCCTGCATTAACACCTGCACTGCCAACAAGAGCTGGATCTTCCTCATGAAGGGAAATAGGCATATTGAGCGATTTCGCAACACGCATTGCTTCAAGCATCACCTTAGGATCACTGATTGGAACACCATCATCAGTAAAACCAATCGTTCCCGCCTCTTTTAAGGAAACCATGTTCGTAAGCTCTTTGCCCTTCATCCCCAAGGTTACATTGGCAGTTTGTAAGACATGAATCGGCAAGCTTTCTGCCCGTTTTTGAATATCTTGAAGCACTTCGACATTGTCCACACATGGCTTTGTATTGCCCATGCAGACAACTGTTGTAAAACCGCCTGCCTTGGCCGCATTGGCCCCTGTTTCAAGGGTTTCCTTATGGGTAAAGCCAGGATCTCTAAAATGCACATGATTGTCGATAAGCCCTGGTGCAACGATGAGATTTGTAGCATCAAGAACATCCGCATTTTCTTCTTCAATATGTTCATCAATCTTGATGATTTTATCTTCATCAATCAATATATCTAATATGGCATTTGTTTTTGTTTTTGGATCAATAACCCGACCATTCTTGATTAAAAGCATTTTCTTATCACCTCTAAGCTATCATACCAAAAAAGGACGTGTAACAACACGTCCAATACATTATTTCTTCTTTTTCTTTTTACGAACCTTCTTACGATTCTGATTGCCAATATAAGGATTCTGCTTTGGACGACCAGGCATTCCTGTACGAGGATCAATATTGCCCATCATCTTCATAACCTTCTTGCTTTCTTCAAACTGCTTTAAAAGACGATTAACAGCAGCCACATCCATACCGCAGCCCTTCGCAATTCTCTCTTTGCGTTTCAAGGTAATAATGTCTGGATGACGACGTTCTTCTTTCGTCATGGAATAGATGATGGATTCAGTAATCTTAAGTTTAGCCGCTGAATCTTCATCGCTGAAATTAGGTAATTTAGGCATACCTGGAATCATCTTGAGAATGCCTGATAAAGGTCCCATTTTCTGCAGTTGGTGCATCTGGACAAGCATATCATCCAGGCCAAAAGTACCATTCTGCATCTTTGTGATGGCCTTCATGCTTTCTTTTTCATCATAGACTTCCTGAGCCTTTTCAACCAAGGAAACAACATCCCCCATGCCCAGGATACGATCAGCCATACGATCAGGATAGAACAAATCAATATTCTCTAGCTTTTCACCTGTACCAATAAATTTAATAGGCACACCTGTCATATAGCGAATAGAGATAGCTCCACCACCTCTAGAATCACCATCAAGTTTTGTCAAAACAGCCCCAGTTACACCAAGCTGATCATTAAAACTCTGTGCTACATTCGCAATTTCCTGACCGGCTAAAGCATCCACAACTAAAAGAATTTCATCCGGATTGGCAATAGCTTTAAGGTTTTCAAGCTCCTTCATCAAGCGTTCATCAATTTGTAAACGTCCAGCGGTATCAATCAAGATCACATCATTATTGTTGGTGCGGCCATATTCCAAAGCTTCTGTGACAATCTCTTCAGCTGAGAACTCGGTACCCTTCGCAAACACTGGAACATCAAGTGTCTCACCTAAAGTCTTTAACTGTTCAATGGCAGCTGGACGATAAATATCGGCTGCAACCATTAATGGCTTCTTGCCTTTTTTATCACGTAAATATTTCGCAATCTTACCTGCTGAAGTTGTTTTACCTGAACCTTGTAGACCAACCATCATAATGATTGTTGGATTCTTATCAACATTGATTTCAGAGACCTCTGTCCCAAGCAATTCCACCAATTCATCATGCACAATCTTAACAACAAGCTGTCCTGGTTTTAATGAACCAACAACATTCTGTCCTTTAGCCTTTTCACGTGTATGATCAATGAATTCTTTTACTACATTAAAGTTTACGTCTGCTTCAAGTAATGCTAAACGAATCTCCCTTAGCATATCCTCCATATTTTCATCAGTTAATACGGATTGTCCTCTAATTTTCTTAAGAGACTCTTGAAGTCGATCTGATAATGATTCAAAAGCCATAATGTCCTCCTATAATCTTCTCAACATCTCAAGATATTCATCAATATCTTCATGTTTCTTCTTATTTTCTTCTTCTATTTCATCAATCAAAGCCATACGCTTTTGATGACGCTCTAAAAGATGAAGTTTTTCTTCATACTTCTCCATTAGCTTAATTGCTCTTTTGAGATTATCATAGACGGCATTTCTACTGACATGTAAATCATCTGCAATTTCACTTAAAGACAAGTCTTCTTCATAATATAAAGATATATACTGATTCTGTTTATCTGTCAATAAATCTCCATACATATCATGAAGTAAAATAATATGTTCTTTCTTCTCTAATAAATCTTCCATGCCTACCCCATCAAGTCATGACATAAGCCATAAATATATTGTTCAAGATCAAATTCCTGTAAGTCATCAATCTTTTCACCCAGACCAATAAACTTCACCGGAATATTCAACATATCCTTAATAGAAAGCACAATACCACCCTTAGCTGTGCCATCCATCTTCGTTAAGACAATACCTGTAATATCGGTAATCTTGCTGAATTCAACAGCCTGATTGACACCATTCTGACCTGTTGTTGCATCAATGACAAGAAGGGTTTCTTGAGGTCCATCAGGCACTTCACGCTTAATAATGCGATTCATTTTCTCAAGCTCTTTCATCAAGCCAACTTTGTTTTGTAAGCGGCCAGCTGTATCACAGATTAAGACATCAGCATGAGCTTCTTTCGCTCTTTTTAAGCCATCAAAAATAACTGATGAAGGATCGCCACCCTCTTTGCCTGTAACACATTCAATTCCTAAGCGTTCTGCCCAGACAGCCAGCTGATCAATTGCCCCAGCTCTAAATGTATCACCAGCAGCCACCATGACCTTCTTATGATCTTCTTCCATGATCTTATGGGCAAGCTTGCCAATGGTTGTTGTCTTGCCAGCCCCATTGACACCAACCATCAAGATGACCGTTAAGCCTTCTTTGGCATAGTTGAGCTTAGTTGTCATAATGGAATCATTGGCATAAATGACAAACATCTTATCCGCAATAATCTCATTAATCTCACGGGGATCCTTGATATTATTAAGACGCACTTCCTTCTTAATTTCATCAACAATCGTCATCACCATATTCACACCCACATCACTCATGATCAGGATGTTTTCAAGTTCTTCAAAATAATTATCATCAATTTCACGATAGCGAGCTGCTAGAGCATTCATTCGTGAAGAAAAGGTTTCTGATGACTTATCTAGACCCGCTACATATTTTTCATTTGTCTTTGCCGACTTACCGACAATGGCTTCTTTAATACTCTTAAAAAATCCCATATTTCTCCTCCATTAAGCACTCGCCATCTGTGTGGCATCTTCAAACTTTACACTGACAAGTTTCGTTACACCTTTTTGTTGCATCGTTGCCCCATATAATAAATCACATTGGGCCATCGTACCTTCACGATGGGTAACAACGATAAACTGTGTCTTGTCAGAATATTCCTGTAAGTACTTCGCAAATCTTTCAACATTGGCAGGATCCAAGGCTGCCTCTACTTCATCAAGAATAGAAAGAGGCACGGTTCTTACGGACATCATCGCAAAAAGACAGCTCAAGGCAATTAAGGCATTTTCGCCCCCCGAGAAGGAATGAAGCTTAGCCGCTTTTCCTGGTGGCTGGGCTTCGATATCAATACCCGTCTCTAAGATATTATCCGGATCCGTATATTTGAGCTGGGCATAGCCACCGCCAAAAAGATATCTAAAGACACGGTTAAATTCCGTATTGATCTTTTCAAATGTATCCGAGAAACGTTCAACCATAATCTGATCCATATCACTGATGGCTTTCATCAATGCATCCTGTGCTTCACGTAATTCGATACGGTTTTTATTGAGTGTCTCATAACGCGATGAAACATCTTCATATTCTTGAATGGCATCAAGATTGACATTGCCTAGAGAGGCAATTCGCATTCTGAGTGAACGAACCGTTTCTTTAGCCTGATCAAGATCAACGTCCTCATTTAAGAACTCCAAGGCATGATCATAAGTCATCTGGTAGGATTCATTAAGGCGGTTGAGAGCATTCTGAATATCTGTTTCATATTTTGTTTTCGCAATACGATGATCTGTAATGCCCTTTTCAATCACCCTCTGTGTTGCCCTCAATTCACGTAGTTCACTTGAAAGCATATCATTTTCATTGACATAACGCATGCGCATGTCACGCTTGTATTGAATTTCTTCTTTCAATGCATCACGTTCACGCTTTGCTTCATTGAGTTCATCGAGAAGCTTGTTATCAGAAGGATCTGCTTCAAGTTCTTCTAAGTTGGCTGACTGATGGGTGAGGGCTTCATATTCGCTTTTCGCAACCTGCAAGTCGTTCATCTTATTGGTAACCACAACCTCAAGTTTCGCAAATGAGACCTGTTTTTGCAAGAACATCTGATGAATTTCACGCCCCTCATTTTCCAAACGCGCTAATTCCATTCTTGCATTACGCAGGTTGTTTTCCTCTTCACCAATGCGCTTTTCAATGCGTTCTAGCTCACCTTTATGGGTGAAAGTGTTGTTGGTATTCTTTAAACTACCACCTGTTAATGAACCACCTACATTGACCACGTCACCTTCCAAGGTAACAACCTTGAGACGATGATGAATATTCTTTGAGAGTCTTGTCGCATGATCCAGTGTATCAGTGACAACAATCTGTCCAAGCAAGTTCAGGACAATTTGTTCAATATCCTTGTCATATGTGACAAAATCACTCATAACGCCCAAATAGCCTTCACTACTTGTCGCAATCATGGCAAGATCACTGCGTATTGTTCGCCCCTTGATGACATCCAAAGGCAAGAATGTTGCACGTCCAGCCTTATTGCGCTTTAAATAATTGATACCATTTTTGGCATCACGTTCACTCACTGTGATAATAAACTGGGCACTGCCCCCAAGCGATACCCCAACGGCCTTTTCATAGCCTTCATTTGGGACAATCAAATCACTGACAACACCTCTTATACCAGCTAGTGTATCGGCAGCTTTTAAGATGGTCCGTACCCCATAAGACAAGCCTGATTTGTTTTCAAGCTGATCCTTGATCTGGGCTCTTGTTGCCCGGAGCTGATGCAAAGAGATATTGATATTTTCAATCTTGTTGCGTTGATTGTTTGATGCAATATCACACTGACGTGTTCTTTCATCCAGTTCTTCTTTTTCTTTCTTTGTTTCATTATAACGTTCAACACGATCATTATATTCACTTAATGCATCCTGAAGCATCGCTTTCATATTGGCAATTTTTGCTTCAAGGTCTTCTTTATTTGTCGATTCAAGAATATGTTTACGATTAGCGTCAATCTCAACTTTCTGCATTTCTAAGTCATTGACTCTATTCATTGCTGCTAAAAGTTTCCCTTGCAAGTCATTGACTTCCTGATCAAGCTGATACATTTTCGCTTCAAGTTCTTCTTTCTTGCCTTCATTAAGTGTCATTTGGGCTTCATTCTGCACTTTATCACTATCAAGCTTCTTTAATTCCTGATCAACAGTTTTGAGTTCTTCTGTAAATTTCTGGATTTCTTTGACAAGAACACTGACTTCAATTTCCTGAAGCTGATCTTTTAATGACAGATAGGTTTCTGCTTTTTCTTTTTGTCGTTTCAAGGGATTGAGCTGGCGTTCAAGCTCATTGACAATATCTTCAACACGTTCAAGATTTGTCGTTGTCCGCTCTAGTTTTGCGACAGATTCCTTCTTACGCTGCTTATAGCGTGCAACCCCAGCAGCTTCTTCAAACATCCCACGGCGCTCTTCTGGCTTGCTTTGAACAAAGGCATTGATGGAATTCTGGGAGATAATTGATAAAGAATCACGACCTAGTCCCGTATCCATCACAAGATCCGTAATATCCTTTAAACGACATTGCTGGCGATTAATATAATATTCTGCATCGCCACCATCACGATAAATACGTCTTGTGATTTCGACTTCATTGCTGTCATTATCAAGGTAATGATCTTCATTATCAAAAACCAAAGTCACTTCTGCCATATTGAGTGGCTTACGATCTTCTGAGCCGGAGAAAATAACATCCGTCATCGTATCCCCACGCATGGCCTTTGCACTCTTTTCACCAAGCACCCAGCGTATCGCATCGGTAATATTCGATTTTCCACAGCCATTAGGCCCAACAATGCCTGTTACACCAGGTTCAAATTCTATTACACTCTTATCCGCAAAAGACTTGAACCCCTGCAGTTCTACTCTTTTTAGATACATATATCTACTTCCTTAATATAACTTTTCCCTTTTCAAAGCCTTCAATGACTTCTAGGGCATAAACATCCAATCCAGTTTCTTGCTGAATTCTTCTCATGCCAGACTGGAATCCTTTCGCAATAACAACTCCAATCCCTTCAACAGTCGCATGTGCTTGCTGGCATAAATCATACATCCCTAATATGGCTTCACCATTGGCAAGAAAATCATCGAGAATAAGCACATGATCATCTTCATTTAAATAATCAGCAGAAACACGGGCAGTGTAATCTGTATTTTTGGTGAAGGAATGAATAGTTGTTGTATAGGCATGATCATCCGTAATCTTTGAAGCTGCCTTTTTCACAAAAACAACTTTACAATTATTAAAATACTGTGCACAAATCACAGCTAAACCAATCCCACTTGCTTCAATCGTAAGAATCTTATTAATCTTTTTATCCCCAAAATGTTTTTGAAAGGCCTGTCCCATTTCCTGAAACAAACTCACATCAATCTGATGATTGAGGAAACTATCCACCTTGAGAATATCCGGTTCAATTACATATCCTTCTTCTTTAATCTTCTTTTCCAGTATTTTCATGTTCTTTATCTCTTTTTATATTTAATCTTTTCGCAAAATCACTAAATGGTGCATAGGGAATCTTGACAGTGAAAACACTGCCAACATCTTCCTGACTTGTCACATCAAGAGAGAATTCATGTAAATCTATGATTCTCTTAACAATTGATAGACCAAGCCCATTGCCTTCTACGCTGCGAGATTTATCTTCACGATAGAAACGTTCAAAGATATGACTGATGGCTTCTTCACTCATGCCTACCCCCGTATCCTCTACACGTACTTCAATATCCTTTGTCGTCTTACGCACATCTACCGTCACGACACCATGTTCATTAGTATATTTGATGGCATTGCCAATAAGATTAATCCAGACCTGTTCCATTCTTGCTTCATCACCAACGATTTCAATATCACCACGAGGATGTTTGAATTCAATTTCGATATCTTTTGATAAAGCATTATTGTCTTCCGTCTCAATGACACGGTTGAGCTGATCAATAAGGGAATATTTGCTTTTTTCTAGCTGGACATCTTCACCTTCCAGCAAAGTCAACTGCAACATATTCTTTGAGAGTGTTGAGAGTCTTTTAGCATTAAAGGCAATAATATCCGCATATTTCATACGCTGCTCAGCGGGCAAATCTTCCATTTTCAAGATACCCGCAAAACCACTGATGGCTGTTAATGGCGTCTGGAACTCATGGGAAACATCGGAGATAAACTGTTGTCTTCTTGCTTCTTGCTTATTGAGCTCAACAGCCATTTTATTGAAGGCAACATAGAGCTTGCCAATCTCATCGTCTCCCGCATAGCCAACACGAACCTTGTAATTCCCTTTTGATAGTTCCTTTGTGGCAGCCGTTAATTTACTAATAGGTCTAACAATAATATCACTCACAACCAAAAATACCACTGTCCCAACAAGAAACATGATCACACCTGACAAGATAAAAGAATCTAAAAAGGCTGATGCGGATTTGCTGACATCTTTCTGGACAGTAATAATATAGATTTGATTATGAATTTTATAGCTTTTGGAGTACTGATAGAAATTATCATGATTTCTCATCTTGACAACGCCTTCCTTGTCTTTCATTGACTTCATTGAGGCATCATCAAGCACTAAGCCAATCTGAACTTTGCCAAAACTATCATGAAGCGTACCCCCTTCAATATGAAAGGCACTCTTGCTTGTCTTGGCATAATCATCAAGGATGCGTCTAATATCCTGTTCATCAACAGCTTCTACTAGATCCGCGATATGTTCATTTCTACCCTTCAATTCTTCCAAAGCAACACTTTGTGTATTGCTTGAAGAGCGTTTAACAATATAATAGCCCGTTGCGCTAAAAGAAAGGATGAGGGTAATAAGAAATCCCATAAACAATTTCGAATAAACAGATTTGAGATTCATTATTCCACCTCAAGCTTATAGCCAACACCACGAACTGTTACAAACTTAAAGCCTGGTAAACCTTTGAGATTTTCACGTATACGCTTAACATGTACATCTACAGTACGATCAAAGCCGTCATAGTCCATGCCCCAGATCTTCTCAATAAGCTGTTCACGTGTAAAGATCTGATTAGGATGTTTAGCGAGCTCAAAGGCTAATTCAAATTGCTTCAATGGCAGATGAATCGTTTCATCAAGATAGCGTACTTCATATTTATCACCATCAAAGACAACATCACCAATCTCAACAATATTCGAAGAATTAATGGAATAACGTTTTAAGATTGCCTTAACACGGGCTAATAGCTCTTCTGGATCAAATGGCTTTGTGACATAGTCATCAACACCAAGAGAAAAGCCTTTGAGCTTATCTTTTGACTGTGACTTTGCCGTCAGCATAATAACAGGAAATGCACGATACTGACGCATCTCTTCAACAAGCGTGAAGCCATCCATACCAGGCATCATTATGTCCACAATGGCCAAATCAATGTACTGGTTTTCAACGATTTCTATCGCCTGCTCACCATTTGCCGCCTGAATGCATTCAAAACCTTCTTTATCTAAATAGAATCTTACCAATTCTCTAATATGTTCTTCATCATCGACAATCATAATCTTAGATTTCATGATAATCACCCCACAATACCATACATTATAACATAGAAGCCCTTATAATTATAGACCAAAAAAGCTAACCATGATGATTAGCTTTTGGTTGTGATAAATATAAGTTTTGTGACAGTTTTTGCTTCATTACTATCATCAAGATAAGTCAGTTTGACTTCATCCCCTGCTTTGCTTAAAGGCAGCTGTGGGTTTACCTTGATGGAAGCAATATATGTCTTCGTATCATTTTCTAAAGTGAAATAGTAGGTTGTATTGCCATCAACAACGACTTCCTTGATGGAAGCAATCTTGCCTTCAGTTTTATTTGTCAAGGTCTTGATTTTCGCATGCCCTGAATCATTAATCAGCTTCATATAATTTTCCCGGGCCTCTTTTACACTATCACCAATGCCGACAATCTCATAATTCTCGACTGAGACAAAGGCATATTTCTTAACCAGGCCTTCTTCATCCTTTAAAGAAAGGAAGTAACTAGGGACATTATCAACATTCAACAAGATAGGGAATGTCGCATCATAGCCATAGTTTTCCACCTTGCCTTTTGCGGATTTCATCGCACTCGCTTCTGTTGCTCCTGCAATAGGATAGAATTTGGCTTTCTTTGTGCGCATATTGACAAGGGCAAAACCAACATTACTGCTATCTCCCGAGACTGATGTAAAGCCTGTATACATATAAATATCATCATCAATAGCTAGATAGGAATAACCCTTTGTC
Source organism: Sharpea azabuensis DSM 18934 (assembly GCF_000702165.1). Lineage (GTDB taxonomy): Bacteria > Bacillota_I > Bacilli_A > Erysipelotrichales > Coprobacillaceae > Sharpea > Sharpea azabuensis. The sequence continues at coordinate 21,332 of NZ_JNKU01000022.1, read as the reverse complement.
GGCTTGAGGACACCTTTTTGTGATAAGTAGTTATTGAAAAAGCCCCCTGAATACTTGCCTGAATTTTCAAGTTGCTTGTAGATGAGCTCAGCAGGATAGACACGGTCCACCCATTTAGGCACTTTTTCCCTGCGGTAGTAGCGCACATGCCCACTTGATGCATCAACGACAATCGCTCCCTTAATATCCCTGCCGCCAAATAATCCAATCTCATAAGTGTAGACTGGCGCAACATAAAACGGGTTACCCTTTTCATCAATTTCAAACGCTGGTTTCGCATACATCAAAGTTGGATAACGGAAACGAATATAGCGATTAATATTACGAAAGAAATGATCATGAATGGTAAACTTCATCTTGTTTTCAAGTTTCACAATCTTTGTATCCTGAGTGACCATATCAACCATGATATAGGCGGGAAGCCCGGACCAGTGATTCGTCAGCCATTTAAGATTGCTACCATAGTTAAGTGTCGTCACACGAACAGCTTTACCATTGTAATTGATCTGGTTATACGTATTATCAACCACAAACTGGCTGACATATTCACTCATTGAGCCCATCTTCTTGTCACCAAGCTTAATTGCCGATTGCTTGTCAACAACAGGGATGGCATTCTCTGTCACTTTCTCATTATCTTTATAGAAATCATTGCTTTTTGTCAGCTGTATTTGACGCGCATACTTTTTCGCATTCAACATTTCTGTCGATAAATAAGGACCAATTGCATTCACGCCAAGAGCTACAACGATCAATAGGCATAAAAGCCACTGCAACTTATCAAAACGATGCAAAAAAATCAAACGCAGAAAGACGAAGACGCCAATCGTAATAGCCAATGTGACAAGAAATGTTCGACTATGAAAGTTAATCGGTGTTAAAGTAAAATACTCGCTCGCCACAAACATAATGCATGTAATAAGCAGGGCGAGTAATGTCTCTTTAAAAGGATTTTTCTCTCTTTTCTTCTCCTCACTCTTCTTCTCGTCCATGTGCAATCACCTCCTGCACATCGTTAATAAGATCAGGCAGTTGATCAATTGTTTCTAGTGTGGCGCCTGCTGCAAGCATATGCCCCCCACCATGATAACGTGAAGCGACTTCATTGACCGGATAATGTCTTGAACGCAAGGAAACACGAATATTGCCTGCTTCCTTATTTTCAGTAATTGCACCCCATATTTTGAATTCTTCAACATTGCTTAAAACATTGACATAATTTGAACCTTCATTACGGCTAATGCCAAGTGTTTTTAGGGTCTCATCACTAAGATAATAATAGGCAAAGCCACCTGCATTCTTATAATGATTCAGAATATATTTTGTAACCTGCAAATCCTTCTCTTTACGCACATACATTGAAGCATAGATTTCTTCAATATCAATACCTTGATCAATCAAGATTGAAGCTGCTTCAAAAGTATGTCTTGAAGTATTACGGTAGAGGAAGCGATTAGAATCCCCCACAATCCCAATATAAAGTGCCCGTGCTCCCTGCACACTTAGATTGTAACTGCCGAGTACTTCCCCAATCAACAATGTCACAATCTCAGCACAGCTAGAAGCATCCACGCGTTCATAATTTAAATCACCATATTGATCAACAACTAAATGGTGATCAATCTTAATCACTTCCTGTGCTAATGATAAATCACCATCAATTCGTTCTCTGTTGGCAGTATCGAGTACGATGGCTAATGCTTTCTTGCCTGTTGGCTTTGTAATTGGCATGCCTTCAGGTAAGAAGATTTTATTGAGGCCTTCATCCTCTTGTCCCATAAGCACAATATTCTTAAAAGGATAATTTGCTTTTAAGAAGGCATACATGCCTAGCTGTGAGCCATAGGCATCCAGATCTGGATTGACATGGCGATAGATAAGAATCTCTTCATATGCATTGATCTTTTCAATTATTTTTAACATCATTTACTCCTTTATCTTAAACATCCTTGAATGTATAAGTCACAACTTCACAGTTTTTAATGCCCGCACTCGCAAATTCATCATTGGTCATATTGTGAAAATAAGACGCAACAATGCGTGCAATACCATTATGTGCCACTAGTAAATACGTCTTGTCACTTTCTTTTAATTCATCAAGCAGCCCATAGATACGATGAGCCATCTGCATCATGCTTTCGCCTCCATCAAAGTCATAACAGAATGTCCTTTTCGCAAGATAGAAATCATGACCATCACGGGGTGTTGATTCAAACTTACCAAAATTCTGTTCCTTAAGCCTTCTTTCTTCCATCGCCTTAATACCGGTGATTTCACTTATATGCATAGCTGTATCCTTAGCTCTTATTAAAGGCGAATAGAGAATGAGATCGATAGGCAAATGGGCATCAAGAATAGCTTGCCCGCAGGCAATAGCCTGTCTATGACCAAGTTCTGTTAAACCGATATCCGTTGCCCCACATATTTTGTTTTCAACATTCCAGAATGTCTGGCCATGTCTTGTGAAATAGAGTTTCTTCATGACATCACTCCTCAACATCATTTTCTATAAAATAATATGTGCGTTCATCACTCAGTGTCTTATCGTACTGATAGTTCATAGCATCAAAGCCTTTTATACCCTCAAGATCTTCAATTCTATTCATTGCCAGATAGCGTACCATTTCACCTCTTGCCATCTTCGCTTTTGTACCTTTGGAAATGACCTTGCCATCTTTATATTCACCAAATACAATCGTTACCATCAGATCTTCATCACTTAGAAAGTTCTCAATACACTTGGCATATTCCTTGCTGGCAAGATTGATAATCAGATGACTCTCATCAATAACTTCTTCGTAGAGCTTATAATCCCAGAACATATAAAGATCTTTATAGCCCTCTATCTTTGTCTTGCTTTGCATTTCTAAGCGATAAGGCGTTACGCCATCAAAGGGCTTGAGGACACCATAGAAGCCTGAAAGAATACGCAAATGTTCTTCAAGATATTGATAAGCCTCTTCACTTAAAATATTGGGGGCAAGATGGCTAAAAGCCAAACCTGTATAGGCAAAAAGAGCTGGTGTCAAATGACCCCTTAAATCCATATCCTGAATACGTTCATAATTCTCTTTCGCTAGCTTGTCATTACATTTCCATAGTTTCTTGAGTTCTTCGAAGCTTAATGACTGAAGATAAGCTAAGATCTTGCTTGTCTCATCAAGAAAGACGGGCAGATGTTGATAGGAGGCATATTCATCATGAACCATTTTCTTTGTCGGTGAGAAGATGATTCTCATAGCACATCCACCATATCCTGAGGATTCTGATCAGGTTTGACTTTCTCTAAAGCTTTGACAATAATGCCCTTCTCATCAATCAGATAAGTACTTCTGACAATGCCCATATAGACTCTGCCATAATTCTTCTTTTCCTTCCAGACATCATACATTTCAATCACCTGGTGTTCAGGATCTGACAACAAAGTAAAGGGTAAATCATATTTGGTCTTAAAATTCTTATGTGCTCTGGCAGAATCTTTTGAAATACCCAAAACAACAGCACCCTTTTCTTGAATAAGCGGATAACGGTCTTTGAAGCCACATGCCTGCCTTGTGCATCCGGCGGTATTGTCTTTTGGATAGAAATATAAAATCACTTTTTGACCACGATAGTCACTTAACTTATGGATCTCACCATTTTCATCCGGTAATGAAAAATCTGGTGCAAGACTTCCTACTTCAAGCATATTTCTTTACTCCTTTTCAAACTGATGGCCATAAATGTAGAGAACACTTGGGTCAAACTCATTGACATTATGCACATTTGTATAACCCATTAACTCACTTAATTGTTCATTCATTTTATTGACTTTCTTGATGACACCCTCAGTGCCTTCTTTCAACAAGCCAGGTAGAATTCCACGTCCTACTGATACAGCATCCGCTCCTAAAGCAAGTGCCTTATAGGCATCATAGCCATCATCAATATGACAATCAACAAAAATCATCATTCCTGTACCCGCTAGCACCTTCTTGATTTGCGGCAAGATAGCGAGAGGCTGAATCGCAAAAGGCATGCGGCCATGATGGTGCGAGATAAAAATGGCATCGACTCCGGCTTCTTTACATTTAAGCGCATCAGTCACACTCAAAACACCCTTAGCGACAAAAGGCACCTTTGAATAGTTGACATAATTCTTAAGATCCTCACATGTCACACTTCCTAGTTCAATCCCATCAACAACATCATACTTGCCATCCTTGCCAAAAACATGATCAATATCAATACCTACAGCAATCGCTCCACATTCATGCGCCTTGTCAATCTGGCGATAGATTTCTTGTTTATCTTTGAATGGCTTAATGATGCGTCCTGTTTTCGCACCGACAGCGGCAATCTTTTCAAATTCATCATCAGGTTCCATGCCTACCCAATTGACAACCTGTAGTTCTTTGGCTGCCTGGGCATATTCTTCCATTGGTGTACGGCCATTTTCTCCAACCTTATTTAAATGAGAAAAAGCTGGCATCATGATGGGTGAGGCAAATGACTTACCCCATAAGTCAAAATGTAAATCTGGTTCAATCGCATCAATAATGCGTTCTTCAATTAAAATACTGTCTAAATAATTTCTCGTATGCCCATTCGCATCAGCAGCATTCTTTGGTGGTTCTGGAATCAGGCCTTCAGGGCCTGGCCAAGGACCAGTTAAATTCATATCACTCATTGTCGTTACCTCTCTTACTGAATTTATCGATAATCTTTTGTGTATTCAAGCTTAATGCATTACCAATTTTCTCAACGTTCTCGCTTAAGCGTTCAACACGTGGTTTGGCACTTTTGGCTACTAGGAGCGTTAGAATACGAATAATCAAGTTCCTTCTTTCGCCATCAATGCCACCCATTGCCTTGACCACTTCAATCATTGCTTTCATATCCATATGAAGAAATTCCTGTAGATTAGTGATTTTGGCCTGCTCAAGCACTTCAAATAATGATTGAACAAACTGTTCACGTTCATCTAAAGGAATTTCGCTTAGCCAGCTATGAAACAGCTCTTCTACTTGTTTGCTTTCTTCATCACGCGTACTGCGGACAAAGTGATCATTACAAACAACCCAGCTAAAGCCAAGATGCTGACCTAAGCCTTCTTCAAATGACTGTATCGTATAATCCTTATGATAATACTCAAAAGTCATACCGATGACTGAAAAACTAGGGGTATAGCTATGAATACGTGACTTTAATGCTGTATAGTGTGGGAAATTGGTCAGTGGAAAACGAAAACCAGGTCCATCAAAATTGTAAATACCAGCGATCTTTTTAGCTTGCTTTTCCTCAAGGCAGCATGCCCCATAGACAGCTAGGTTACCGCCCTTTGAATGACCAACAAGCCAGTAGTGATCAAAGCTGTGATACCATTTTGATAAAATATGTTGTTGAATATAGGCTAAGGCTTTGGTTTGTCCAGATACTGGCATCTTATAAATCATTTCCCAGTTTTCCTTCCAGCCAGCTAGCGAATCATCCGTTCCTCTAAAACTAAAGACATGAAAGCGTGGCATGAAAGTTATCATTAAAGCCGCAAACTGTTCACTTTGTGAAAGTGAATATTCATCCACATAATGATCAAGAACAATATCATGAAAACGTACTGAATTTGCCATCAGCTTGACCATTTCCAATAAATCCGGACTTGTGGACATGTGGGGACGGCTATCATCAATGCCCTTTTCTTCAACGACTAAAAGTCTTCGATAGGCATCTATTAATGTACATGGCTGATCAAGGATTCCTCTAAAATCCACATAGGATAATAAGGCAAAGATCATCGCATCAACTTCATTAAAAGCCATCTTTTTAAATGAACAATCACCTTTAAATCTAATATATGTACAAACATTATCACGTATTTCCATAAGCCCCTCCAAAAAGATTATAGCACAAAGAAAAAGAGGTGGAACTACGACTTGTAGTTCCCCTCACATTATGCATCTAAGTGTAATAATCTGACTGTATCTCTTGCAATCATGACTTCTTCATTAGTAGGAATAACCATGACATCAATCTTAGAATATTCATTAGAGATAATTCTATTTTCGCTAGAATGAATATTATTGGCTTCTTCATCAAGGAAGACAGAAAGTGCTCTTGAGCAGTCATCAATAATCAAACGACGTAAATAAGCCGCATTTTCACCAACACCAGCTGTAAAGGCAATCGCATCACAACCACCTAATTCCACATAATACTGACCAATATATTTAGAAACAATACGAGCATAGAGAAGTGAAGTCAATAAAGCACGTTCACTCTGTTCAGCTGTTGCTTTGCCATCCTTATTAAAGAGGGCATTTTCAACATCACGTGAGTCACTAGAAATACCAGAAACACCCTTCATACCTGATTCATGATTATAGATATATAGGATTTCATCAGGTGTTTTGTTTAGCTTCTTACATAAATAAGGCATAATAGATGGATCAACGGAACCACATCTTCCCCCCATCATTACACCAGCTAAAGGTGTGAAGCCCATTGATGTATCAATGCACTTACCATCCTGAACAGCACTTAAGCTTGCTCCATTGCCAAGGTGACAAACAATGACTCTTGAATGCTTTGGATTGCCAAGCATATCAATCACCTGTTCACTGACATACTTATGGCTCGTACCATGAGCACCATATTTACGTACCTTTAAGTCTGTATAATATTCATAAGGTAATGGATATAAATATCTCTCCGCATCCATTGTCTGATGGAAGGCGGTATCAAATGTAAAGACATGTTTCACACCTGGCAACTTTTTGGCAATCGCACGATAGCCAATTAAGTGAGCTGGATTGTGCAATGGTGCTAATTCTGCAAGTTCTTCGACCTTTGCGATCACATCATCATCGACAACAGCAGAGTCACTAAAGTATGGCCCACCCTGGACAATACGATGACCAACGGCATCAATTTCTTCAAGCTTTTCAACAATACCATCATCTATTAACGCTTTTAAAAGCATATCAACAGCTTTTCCATGATCCGGAATAGGTTCTTCAATAACTTTCTTTTCACCATTATGTTTCATTGTGAAGCTTCCCATGGCTTGACCAATTCTCTCAACAACACCTGAACAAATCACTTCTTCTTCAGGCATTTTAAACAACTGGAATTTTAATGATGAGCTTCCAGCATTGACTGACATTATTTTAGACATGTATAAATCCTCCTAACAACTTAATCTTTATTCTACTAGAAGCGCTTACACTTTTCTATAGGAATTTTCATTTTTTGCTTTGTTTTCAACTTTTCTTTGCATTTATATGCTTCAGATACTGATATAATGCAAGATTTGTTTTGTCATTCAGTGCTTTAGCTTTTAAATAGGTACTTCCTCCATCATCCTCATCCATTTCACCCGCAACATCTACACCAATGACCTTCTCTTTTTGAAAAATCATGTCAAGTATATGAAAGAGTGTTGTCATACGCATATGACCTTGTGACCAATTCGTCAAAGCATAATGTTGACTTAAGACATCTTTATCAATGGAAATATAGAAAGGTACCTGATGACAGATATTTTTTCCTTTTCTTGCCAGCTTCCCTTCTCTTAATTCTTCTTCTGAAATCGTGATCAGCTTAGAAGAATGAACAGGTATTTCATTAATATGACGCTGGCTTGCCCCAACTAAGATAAGCTGAACAAGATAGTGATTCTTAAGAAGGACTTCTAGTGCCCAGCTGCCACATGTCGTCATATCAGCTAATGAAGATGGCTGCATGTCATTATGATGATCAAAGAGAATTAATGAAAAAGGTCGATGGATTCTTTCAACAAAGAACTCCGTCACATAATGATAATCCCCTGAATCAATAAAATGTATGCCAGAAATAGGATAACGGGCAAGGCGCTTTCTTAATTCCTTCTTGCTTTCATCACTTAAATACATTTTGACTGAATGCATATCACTCATATCTAAGTGGGCAAAATCCTGTTGGATGGGTTTTGTAGGCTGATAGATATGCGTGAAATCTACTAATAGATTTCTATTCATATCAAATCCCTCCTAGTACGATATTATAGCACTTTTTGTAAAAAAAGAACGACTAGAATAAGTCGTCCTCTTCATCATTCTTATATGTTGAGTCAATGACAATTGTTTCCTTATTGGCAACTGCTTCATCAATCTGTGCTTGATAATCCCATTCACTTTCATAAGCTTCACAACGATAGCTCTTGGGTTTCGTAGCTGGGTTATGAGGTGTAAAGATTGTACAACAATCTTCAAATGGACGAATGGAAATATCATATGTTCCAATTTCCTCTGCAAGCTTGATGATTTCAAGCTTATCCGCACAGGCAACAGGGCGAATCACCGGTGTATTGATGACTTCATTTATAACCTGCATGGAATCGAGTGTCTGGCTTGCCACCTGACCAACAGATTCACCATTAACAATAGCCTTGCAGTTTCTTTCCTGTGCAACTTTCTGGGCGATACGATACATCATGCGACGCATGATGGTAATAGCGTACGATTCATCAGCATGATCATAAATAGAAAGCTGTATTTGCGTAAAAGGAATAATATGTACAGTAATCTTGCCATGACCATAGTTTTTCATGACATCAACAAGATCAAGCACTTTCTCACGGGCTTTCTCATTTGTATAAGGTGGTGAAGCATAGTGAATGCATTCAATATCAATCCCACGTTTCATCATCAGATAACCTGCAACTGGTGAATCAATGCCACCTGAAAGCATCAACAGTGCCTTCCCGCCAATGCCTACAGGATATCCCCCAGCTCCAAGTACCACATTGTCCATGACATAAGCATAATCCTTACGATATTCTACCTTAACAAGAATATCGGGATGATGGACATCAACACGTAAGTCTTCTTTTGTCGTATTGTGGAACACATAGCCTGCAATTGCCTTATTCATTTCCAATGATGTCATAGGGAAGCTTTTGTCATTTCGTTTTGTATCAATCTTGAAGCTCATGCCTTCATCATGATTAATGATATAGGCAGCGACTTCTTTGACCTTTTCGAGATCTGCATCAACCTTATAACATAATGAGAAGGAATGGATCCCAAAGACCGTCTTAAGCTTGTCCATGACACCTTGAGGGTCACTGCCATTAAGCATGATATATAAATGATCATAGGTCAGCTGATAGGTCAGTTTGTCAAAGTCTTTTAAGATTTCTTTGGTATTATTTAGTAGTTTTCTTGTAAAGTTTTTTCTGTTTTTGCCTTTGGTTGTCAGTTCACCAAAACGCACAATAATATGATTTGGAATCATCTTTCTACCTCTGTTTCTTGACATTCTTCAGGCTTTCATCCAAGGCCTTTAGGAATGTATCGATTTCTTGTTGAGTCGTTAAATGGGAAAAGGAAATACGTAATGCACTCTTTGCAATTTCATCATCTAAATGCATTGCCGCAAGTGTATGCGAGACATCCGTATGCTTGCTTGAACATGCGCTTTTTGTCGAAATATAAATATCATATGTTTCTAATGCATGGACAAGAACTTCAGGCTTATAGTGAGGAATACTGATACTGAGGATAAATGGTGAACAGTTTTCAACTGGTGAATTGATCACAATACCCGGACGTTTTAAAAGCTCACTTCTTAAATAGTGGTTAAGTTTGCTCACATAGGCATAATGTTCTTCTCTTGCTTCTAAAGCAAGACGCATTGTCTTCGCAAAGACAATTTCATTCGCCGCATTGCTTGTGCCTCCTCTTAAGCCAAATTCCTGCTGTCCGCCATTAATAAGTGGGACGAGAGAAGTATTGTGCTTCTTGTATAATAAACCGCTTCCCTTTAAGCCAAAGATCTTATGGGCAGAAAAGCTCGCAAGATCAATATCATCAAGAACAATCGGCAATTTGCCCAAAGCCTGAACACAGTCGACATGGTATTTTGTCTTAGGATTCTTTGCATGAATGATGGAGGCAATTTCATGAATGGGATTAATCACCCCAATCTCATTATTGACATACATCGTTGAGACAAGAATCGTATCATCACGGATAAGATGACGTAATTCATCAAGATCAAGTGCACCCTGATGATTAACATGAAGATAATCGACTTCAAAGCCAAACACATCAGCCAGTTCTTTAAAACTATTCGCCACAGAGCTATGTTCAATGGCAGTTGTAATGATATGTTTGCCACGATTCATATATTGAAAGGCTGTCCCTTTAATCGCCAAATTATTAGCTTCAGATGCACATGAAGTAAAGAGCACTTCATCACTTCTGACATTGAGCATCTTGGCGATATGACTGCGGCTTTTTTCAATTAATCCGCTTACTTCATAACCAGGCGCATAGGCCGAATCTGCATTAATGAAATATTTATTTAAGAGTTTTATATATGTCTCCTTAATTTCTGGAGCAAGTGGTGTTGTTGCCACATAATCTAGATATATCACTTTATCCACTTCCTTAATCGTTCTTATTGTACACTATTTTTATCTTGTGACAACAAAAATGTCTTAGCGAGTTGGAATGTCTTGCTGTCTATGATATTTCCCATTATGATAAAGGAAGAGAGGGAGGATTAATATGATTGGCTTAATAATCGCATTAATCATTTTTATCATCTTACTTATAACAATCATCTTGAACTTCAAGAAAATCATCCAATGGCTCAAAGACTTGTAGAAAAAAGGCTTCTATTTTAAATAGAAGTCTTTTCATTATGCATAATATAATCTCTTATCGTACGATATTCAGCCAATCCCTTATCAATCACTTCAACCTCAAAGCCATGTTCAAGAAGTTTTGTTTCAATGGATGATTTCTTAAACTGCTTCACGTCATGAGCAACATGATGACCTGCACTCATCATTAATGGTAAAAGAATGATCTTTTGTTTTGTATGAAGTGTAGGCATAAGATCATCGATAGAAGGATGACCATGCATTAAGACAAGATGGACATTAGTTGTTTGCTGCTTCATAAAAGCAGCTTCAAGAAATGCATAAAGCTTATTTGTATGAGGAGAAGAGCCATGGCCAACAAGAAGATAGGTCTGATTGGGTTTAATGGCATATTCCCTTGTAAGCATGCGGGCAAGTGAAGAAAAATCACTATTTTCATGAAACAATGGCTTTTCTATGACAAAGCGCTTGAAGAAGGCTTCATAAGGAATAATTGTAGTAAGGAAATGGTGATAGATATCACCAGGAATGACAAATGTATTATAGATATGAAGATCATCAACACCAAGCTCCAGCATTTTCTTCATGGCTTCATCAAGAGAAAGCATATTGTTTCCAACAATTGTCTTCTTAGAAACAAAGCAAGCAAGGACAATTTCTGCCCTTTGCTTATTTTCTTCATAGAGAAGATCGAGTGAACGTGCTTTTGCTTCCTGATCTAGTGTGCCATGACTGACAATTAATATCCCTTTCATTATTTGAGATTGTTGGAACGGTCATAACGTTTGCCGCCCCAGTACATTGTCGTTGCAATTTCAGCCTTAGGTCCTGGTGTCACATCTTTCATGAGATATTCATAGAATGTCTCAAAGCCGGTACGGTCTACAATATAACCAACATGTTCCTTGCCATTAGGCGCATCTTTAGAAATGTATTCTTCAATATAGGCATAAAGATTATGTCCCATCTTTAATACAGAGTCTTCATCAATCCATCTTGCAAAATCTTCTGCCAGTCTTGGATTGACCTTACCCGTACGTCCCATTAAGACAACACGGAAGTAGTGTTCCTTACTTCTTGTCCAGGCACGTGTTGGACAATAATGAACACAGACACCACAACCAATACATAAATCTTCATCACGTTTGACTTTACCATTCAACATGGATAAAGCACCAACTGATCTCTTCTTGCACCATTTCACACACTGTTCGCAGCCAATACAGCGATCAGGATCATATTGTGGTTCAGTCATGCCAATGACCCCAATATCATCCATTCTTACCTTGGCACAGTCATTTGAACAGCCCGTAAAGGCAATCTTGACATGGCGGTTATTAGGGAAGATAACATCTTCCATCTTTCTTGCCAGCTCCGTTGTATCATAACAGCCAAAAGGACAAAGACGAGCCCCTGGACATGCCACAACATTTCTTGTACCGCTCGCAGGATAGCCTGTTTCATCATCAACCTGATTAGTCCCAATAGCTTCAATAATGGACTGAAGCTCTTCCTTAACAGCATCAACATCTTCCCATTTAATACCAGGAATTTCGATACCCTGACGGTTTGTCAAAAAGATCTGACCATTACCATATTTTTCTGCAATTTCTGTTACTTTAACAAGGCTTTTCGCATCAATCAGGCCACCAGGTATACGCACACGTGACGCTGTTTCCCCTCTGACCTTGGAGATACGAAAGGCATTTTTCATCATTTTCTTTGCATTAACATCTAATCCCATATTCTCGCTCCTCCTAGTCTATTAAGCCCTTTGATTCAGTATAGTTAAAGACCGGTCCATCAATACAGACATATTTTTCACCAATACGGCAATGGCCACATTTACCAAGTCCACAGCACATCTTACGCTCCTGAGAAACCCAGATATTTTCTTCCTTGAATCCTTTTTCAAGCAAGCCCATGACAGAAAAACGCATCATTGCAGGAGGACCAACAACAACAGCCTTTGCGGTATTGACATCTTTAATAGGTAAATCTGGAATATATTTTGTAACTAGGCCAATATTGCCCTGATAGCCTTCTTCTGCTCCATCAACAGTTAGGATGAGATTCATCTTTTCATCCCATGCTTTTAAATCATCTCTAAAAAGCATATGTTCAGGACTTCTAAAGCCAACAATCGCATACTTATTTTGAGGATCAGCACTCTGGCTTAAAGCATCAATAACACCTCTTACTGGTGATACACCTGTACCACCTGCCACAACTACTGTTTCCCCATCATTATAGAGGTCAACATCAAAACCATTACCATATGGACCTCTAAGAAGCAGAGAATCACCAACATATTTTTCAAAGACTTCATTTGTGACAACACCCACACGTCTAATTGTCAGATCAACATAGTGATCACCAATTCCACTTACTGATATTGGAGCTTCGCCAAATTTAGGAATGGATACTTCAAAGAACTGACCGGGCTTAACATCCCCAGTAAATTCTAAACGGAATGTATATTCAATATCAGTATGTTTAATGACATCTAATACTTTAGAGGGAAAAGGAATATATGCATTTTCCATGACTATTCTGCCTCCTTCTTAATTTCTGCATCAAGCTTATTAATAAGCGTTGAGAATGAGATATATTCAGGACAAACGGCATCACAACGCCCACATCCTGTACACATGTTGTAGCCAAAGCGGGCTTTAAAATCATTCACTTTATGTAGGACTTTAAAACGCATACGTTCGCCTTTAGGCTGACGATAGCTACCTCCTCCAGCAACATTCGTATAACCATCAATCATACAGCTTGCATTCACACGACGGCGTTCTCCAACTTTGCCTTTCGCATCGTAGAATGTGTCCTGCATGGTGAAACAAGTACATGTTGGACATACTAATGTACAGCGACCACAGCCAATACATCTTGCATCATACTCACGCCACATATCTGATTTATAAATTGACAAAGGAACACGATCAGGAACATTAACCTTTGTCTCATTTTCAGTCACATAACTTACAGCAACATCTTCTTTTTGACCAACAAAATAAGATGTGAAAGCATCATCTTTGATTTCACTCGCAAACTCGTCATCCCTTGGTTCTATCGAGAAAACATAGCCATCATCAATCTTATTGGCTCCCATTGAAACACAGAAACAATCCTTATAGGAATGTGTACAGCCAATTAAGACAAAATGCACATGTTCACGAATACGGTTATAGAAGAAATCTTTTTCTTTACCATTTCTTAAATACATATCATCAAGTCTTCTTAAGCCATGTAAGTCACAGCTTCTTAAGAAAACAAGGACGTCTGATAAATCCTTATCAGCTACCTTTGTTTCATTTTCCGTAAAATAGAATAATGTTTCTGATAAAGGCAAGAGAATTTCTTTAAAAGAGTAATCGGATTTTAACTCTAATTCAATGTCATCAGCATTCTTGACAAAGTCATAACGCACAATATCTTCATCAAGACAACGTCCCTCTCCTTTTTTCAAAACTGGTGCATATAAACGATAATCTTTAGAAAGCTTTTCTATTGTCTTTGAAAAGTCTTCCTTATTCATAACAAACCCCATATTTTCCTCCTATTGAATAATAACATATTGATAAAGCAAACTAGGATCTTCAATTTTCTTCATGCCAACATGAAAGATACGGCGTAAATGCTCTTGATGGTTGATAAAATCATCCGGTGCTTCCACCTGTAATACCTGACCTTGATCAAGCAAAATGAGCTGGTCGCTCATTGAAAAACTCAGTGGTAAATCATGATTAATGAGAACAATTCCCTTCCCTGCTCTCTTGAGCGATTGCAGAATCTGCATCAGCTCATGTTGGCTTATCAGGTCAAGATAAGTACCAGGTTCATCTAGTAGCAAGTAGTCACTTCCTGTAGCAATGACCATTGCGAGAAAAGCACGTTGTCTTTCTCCTAAAGACAATTCATCAAGAAAACGATCCTTCAGTAGATCAACATGTGTAGCCTTCATAGCTTCCTCAACAATTTGTTTGTCTTCAACGCTTAAAGTATGACTATAGCCAAGATATGGAAATCGGCCATGACTTACTAATGTTCTAACTTGCATGGCAGGAGAACTTTGTGCCTGAGGCAAGTAAACGATTTTTTGTGCGCGCTGACGTGCTGGAAGCTCTTTCAAACTCTTTCCATCTATTAAGATAACACCTTTATATTCAGTTAGACTAGTCAAACATTTCTGCAGAGTCGATTTCCCAGCCCCATTCTGGCCAATTATCGTCACTATTTCACCTTTTTTTAATGTGAGATTTTTTATATATAGGACTTGACGATTGCCATATTTCACGACTAAGTCATGCATCTCAATCATAATTTCAGTCTCCTCTTCTTATGAATCAGCAGATAAATAAAGAATGGCGCACCAATCACACTCAACAATAAACCCACTGGTAATTCATAGGGATAAAAGAGATACTTCGCAAGCAAGTCTGAATAAACCAAGAAACTGCCCCCAAATAAACCACAAACAACAATATTGACTTTCGTATTGGCCTTCGTCAGTCTTCTGACAATATGCGGAACAATCAGCCCAACAAAACTGATTAGCCCACTTATAGCAACACTGACACCACTTAAAAGTGCAACCAAGATAACAAGGATAAAGCGAAGACGTTCAACATGAATACCTAAACTTGTTGCCATTTCATCACCTAAAAGCAATAAATCAATCCCCCGGCTTAGTTTTAATAAAATGACTACAGCTATAATAATGACAGGCAGGGCAAAATAAAGCTGACTTATAATAACTGTTGAAAAACCTCCGAGATTAAAAGCCACTTTATCTCCCACTGTTGCTGGAAAGAAAGTGATCATTGCATTCACAAAACCACTCATTAAACTGCTCACAGCAAGCCCGGCAAGTACTAAAGTCGTCTTGCTGACGCCTGCCTGATGACTTATGCCATAAACTGCTAGTGCACTGACCAATGCACCAATAAAGCCAAAAAACATCCGTGCATGCAAAAAATAAGGAAAAAGCAAAGCAGCCAATAAGGTGAAGAAGCCAGCACCAGCATTAATGCCAATCACACTTGGTGAGGCAAGTGCATTATTAAGTGCACTCTGCAATGTCAACCCAGCAATTGCCAGAGCGGCACCGACAAAATAAGCCGCCAAAAAACGTGGTAGACGTACTTTATACAAGATAATCTTAGCGCTTTCATCAATTGAAAGAGTAAAGAGCTGGCTTACATGAAAAGATAAACCAGCTACTAAAGAAATGATCAAGGCAATGATACTGACAATCATGCCAACACAAATCATCTTTTTAAGCGAGATAGTCATAGAGATACTGATAAGCCTTGTCCCATTTCGCATTAGGTTTGAATTGGAAATAGTTCTTAGGCAATACTTTCACATGTTTATTTTTCAAAGCGCTAAGCTGATCCCATCCAGGCATTGCGGCAATCTTATTGTAAGCTTCCTGTGCCTGCTTTTCTTCTCCTTGATAGACTACAAAGATATAGTCAGGATCCTTCTTCATGATTTCTTCAACATTAATATCATCAAGGGCGCTGTCATCCTGAGCAATATTGACCATATTCATATCATTGGCTATTTCACAGGCGAAGTAAGCATTTTTTAAGACTTTGTTTTTCATTGACGATACGCGAAGCATTAAATAAGTTTGTTTCTTAAAATTCACTTTCTTTTTAATTGCTTCAATGCGCTTTGATACATCAACAACATTCTTCTCATAAAGATCTGAGCGCTTATTCATTTTAGTGAACTCTTTCATATATTTGTCATAGTCCTGAAAATTATCCACGTTTACACTTTTCACTTTTACATGAGCATCTGAGAGCGATTTTTTCACTTTTTGTTGGGTTGGAATATCGCCTGTAAGTAGGACAAGACTTGGCTTTAAGGCAATGATTTCTTCAACACTTGGACGCATTAAAGTCCCGACAACTTTAATCTTCTGACCAAGATCCTTTCCATCATCCGTGATTCCAGCAAGTTTGCCCCCTGAAAGCATCCACATCTCCCCCAGTGATCTTGAGCATGCCACAACATTATGGGGGCTTGTATTTTGTTTTGTTGATTTCTTTGTGCATCCCGTAAGCATCAATGCACATATAAGTACAGCAGTATAAATTCTCTTCTTCATAAGTTCCTTCCTTTTTACTTAGTATACAAAACATCACGATTGATCACAACAAAAAAAGGAGCTTAAGCTCCTTCTGTTGCAGCTGTTTCCTGTTTCTTAATCAAACGTTCATAAGATCCTGGCTGAATTTTTTCAATGATATCAACAGCCGTCTGTAAAGCCTTTGTATATTCGCCATTTCTAAAGAGCACTTCGGCCTTTGTAAGTTCTGTATTCACTTCTAGATATGTCGAACGATAGCGATTACCATAAACAATTGCCTCTTCAACCATTTCAGCTGTTACAACAAGATTATGGACATTGTCATATAGTTTATAAATAATATCCTTTGCATCCTTGACTTTTTCAGAAAGTTCTTCAACACTAATTGGACGACGATTTCTAAAAGACTGGATACCGCTAGCTTTTGCATAGGACTCTTGAATATAATCTTTATAAGAATCATTAATCATTGGTAAATGACGATTCTTGATTTCACTCTTTGTTTCTAATAAGACAATATTGATATTTTCAAGTTCTTCAATAGCTTTCTGTTCCGTCTTGTAGTAAGCATTGCGCTGAGCATTGAAGTCAGCAATATGATCACTATGTTCTTTAACATCTTCATTAAGCTTTTCTACTCTTAATAGTGCATCACTATAGGAGAAGTGTCCAGAAATAATTTCTTCTTCAATTTGTTTATAGCTATCATAGAGAACCTTGAATTCACGGTATGTCTTTTTTAATGTCACTTCATTTTCATTAATAATATAATAAGTCGAAAGCTTATCAAGATCAGTTAAGGCCTTCTCATATTTTTCATTGACATCTTCATAGACCTGCTTACACTTCATCCATGCTTTCTGGAATTTCACAAATGACTCTCTTTCAGTATTCAAATCAATAGCGAGTGATTCAATATGATCTGTTAAAGTTTCAAGCATGACGCCTGCTTCTTGAATTTGGACATCTTTGACTAATGCCGTACTCTTTGAAAGCTCATCTACAATTGTATCATAACGGTTTTCAACATCGAACTTTTCTAATGCATATTCATCATCAGCCAATTCATTAATCATTTTTTCGATATCATGAATTTTGCTTGGTAAAAGCTGTTTGACAACAGAAACATAGGAAGGCAAGTCTTTCATGCTTTCAGAAAGCATATTAATACGTTCATCAAGTTCATTCGTAAATGTCTTAGCATCGGCAAATAACTGATTATTCATCATGCCTTCAAGCTTCACAAAATCATCATCAATATGCTTAAAGATATCAGCAAGTTCAGGTACAAAACTTTCAACCTTTACACGAATGCTGTCATAAGCATTAACTACAGTACGATATTTTTCTTTGACCTTAATGATTTCTATACGTTGTTCATTCTCGATTTCCGTAACTTTTTCAATTTCTGCAAGCAATGCCTTTGAATCACGATCATATTCATCCGCCATTTCTTTTAGCTCATTGATTTTATGTCCTACCCCACGTATTTTCCCATAGAACAATTGTTCATCAACATCATTCATCAGTACACCAAGCTCATTTTGCTGGAATTCCGAAAGACGTTCAAATTCAGCTGCAAAGCTCGTATATTTCACTGCCACTTCACTCATGTTTTTAGCAATTGACTTAACTCTGCCTAAACGATATTGAATCGGCAAAGACTTAATGCCATTCACATGATTTTCTATTTCAACAATTTCCTGACGATAGACTTTTAAACGTAATGAGCGATAAATAATAATGGCAATAATGAGAAGAACAATGATAATGCCAATAATAATCAGGTTACGATAACCCACAACCGCTATAATATGATTAATATATGAAGAAACACTTGCCATAAATCCAACCTCTTTCTATATATAGCTAATCATACCATATTTGTTATGTATTTTCATCAGCAAATCATTTACATCAATCATCTTTTCTCTCAAAACGATATTTTTGATGAATTTCAGGATATTTCTCATGATCCACTTCACTCATAAACATCTCTAAAGGACGTACATATAATCCTTGATCACCATAAAGTGCCTGATAAACCATCATTTCTTCACGTGTTTCTGAATGTGTAGCTATCCCAATAATACGATAAAGATAAGTTGTTGTCGCTGGATCAACCGTTTCTCTTTTGAAATGCTGGACGATATCGCCTTCTTTAAATGTTCGCATTATTTCACCCCCTTGCTTATATTACCTAAAATAGGCGATGAATTGAAGAAAAATTCATTGACACAGCAGTAAAAAACGGTATAATGTTGCTTGCAGTATGAATAGCGGTACATAGGAGTTTTACAGCTATGTTCTCAACTTAAAGGATGTCTAGTAGTCAACCGCTGACCAACGGCTTTATGGGAACATTCGTAAAATAGAATATGAACTCTACTTATTGCAAATATACAATAAGGAGGAAACGTGAATGGCACGTTACACAGGTCCAGTTTGGAAGAAGTCTAGAAGATTAGGTTTCTCAGTATTGGAAAATGGAAAAGAATTAGCAAAGAGACCATATGCTCCAGGTCAGCATGGTCAGGGAAGACACAAGATGACTGAATATGGCTTACAGTTAGCTGAAAAGCAGAAAGTAAGACATATGTATGGTTTAAATGAAAAACAGTTCCACAACACTTACAACAAAGCAACTAAGATGGAAGGCGTACAAGGTGCAAACTTCTTATTCTTACTTGAATCAAGATTAGATAATGTTGTATATAGAATGGGATTTGCTGCTACAAGAAGACAGGCTAGACAGTTAGTTAACCATGGTCATATCTTATTAAACGGCAAGAAGAACAACATCCCTTCTACTATTGTTAAGCCTGGTGATACAGTATCTGTAAAAGAAAAATCATTACAGTTAGATGTTATCAAGAACGCATTAGAAGCACAGACTGCAACTTTAGGTTTCGTTGAAGTTGATGCTGACAAGAGAACTGGTAAATATGTAAGACTTCCTGAAAGATCTGAATTAAATCAGGAAATCAACGAACAGTTAATTGTTGAATACTACAACAGACTTGGTTAATTCTCAAAGGTTCCATCAATTTATTTGGTGGGCCTTTTTCTTTTAAAATAGGTAAAGGTGGAATAGATATGAATATAAAGGATAAAGTAAGTCAGCGCATCATCAATATCAAACCTTCAGGAATAAGAAAGTTTTCTGACTATGCGCGCACTTTTGATGATGTGATATCTCTAGGCGTTGGTGAGCCTGATTATGATACTCCTAAGGACATTTGTGATCAGGCAATCAAAGCTGTTCAGGACGGCAAAACACACTATACTGCCAATCGCGGCCTTTTAGCATTGCGTCAGGCTATCTGTCATTACTATAAAGAGCGTTATGGTGTTGAATATGATGCCAATAAGAATGTCATTGTAACAACTGGTAGTAGCGAAGGAATCGATCTTGCCATCAGAACATTAATTGATCCTGGTGATGAAATCATCATTCCTAACCCTGGCTATGTAGCTTATGAATCAGCCATCAGGGCTGCAAATGGTAAAATGGTTTTTCTTCCTCTTGATGAAGAACATCAGTTCAAGATCCAGCCAGAAATACTTGAAGCAACCATAACAAAGCAAACAAAAGTCCTTCTCATGAATTATCCTAATAATCCTACTGGCGCAATGATGACAAAGGAAGAACTTGCTCAGCTTGTACCCATTATTAAAAAGCATGAACTGATTGTCATCAGCGATGAAATCTATTCAGAATTAAGCTATGATCATGATTATTGTTCACTGGCTTCTTTCAATGAAATCAAAGATCAGGTCATTACGATCAATGGTTTCTCAAAAGCCTTTGCGATGACTGGCTGGCGTGTGGGATATTTACTTGCCCATGAAGACTTGACTGACGAAATAGTGAAGATTCATCAGTTTGGTGCTATTTGTGCAAATACCCCTGCTCAATATGGTGCCCTGGCTGGCTTAAAGTCTTGTGAAAATGATGTTGTAAACATGCGTGATGATTATCGTCGTCGTCGTAACTTTCTGGTTGCTCGCTTAAATGAGATCGGCTTGCCAACCTTCATGCCCGAAGGCGCCTTCTATACCTTCAGCAATATTACTTCTACACACCTTTCTTCCTATGATTTCTGTGTTGAACTTGTGAAAAAAGAACGTATTGCGCTTACCCCAGGAAGTGCATTTGGCAGTGGCGGTGAAGGTTATGTTAGAATCTCCTATGCCTATTCACTTGATGAGCTAAAGAAAGCAACAGATAAAATTGAACACTTTATGAAAACATTTAAGTCCATCGATTAAGATGGGCTTTTTCTATGGATAAATTATCATAACAAGTGCAACACATGAAAAGTTCATAGGAATTATCTATGCTACTATGTGAGTGACCAAAAAAAACATAGAATGGAGATAAGCCTATGAACTATAACCATATTAACATAAATGAGCGTTCCTGCATCTATCAATTTCTCACTCTGGGCATGAGTATACGCGGGATTGCAAAGGCACTTCATAGAAGTCCTTCCACCATTTCCCGAGAGATAAAAAGAAATTCATACCGTACCTGGAGCAATTTCAAGGAGCATGATAGATATATTCCTGTAAAAGCCCAGGAAAAATATGAAG